>WQST01000066.1 GCA_009787745.1 Lachnospiraceae bacterium | reverse complement strand
TGCGACATCCTCAAATTCCGGAAGTTTCCCAATACGATATTTATTCATAATCTCGTATGCGCTTACTGCGGAAACATAATTGTTTATATTTTGGACGGGGTGGCGGCAATGAAAAGCTTGATTGGTCAAGGACGTACAGCGAATGTTTATCAATACGGCGAAGGCAAGGTAATAAAAGTGTTTCACCAAGAATTTATGCAACTTGCTTATGAAGAATATCATACGGCGCATAATATCGCAAGTGTTGGAATACCGGCACCCGATGTCTACGACTTTGTGGACATTGACAACAAAAAAGGTATCATCTATGAATATGTTCAAGGTATAAATATGCTTCATTTGATGCGGAAAAATCCTTTTAAGATGGTGAAATATGCAAAGCAATTAGCTGATTTACAGGCAAAAATAAACAGCAAGACCGCCCCCACGCTAACTAACATAAAAGAATCAATATCGGCAACAATACGAAATGTACAATCGATAAAACAGACAGACCGAGAAATCATTATTGATTATTTGAATACACTGCCGGATGGTGAACGTTTGTGTCATTACGACTTTCATCCCGGCAATATTTTAATATATGGCAGTAATGCGGTGGTGATTGACTGGATGACGGCAGGAGTAGGAAATCCGTGTGCTGACGTATGCAGAACAGTTGTTATCTTGAAGTCAAATATATTGCCGCCTAATATTTCTGTTATTGAAAAGGGTATGATAAATGTATTCCGCAAAATTTTTTGTGAAAAATATATCACTCACTATTGTAAAATTACAGATGTAAAATATGAGGACGTGGAAAAGTGGTTATTACCGGTTGCCGCCGCAAGAATGGCGGAGGGAATTGAATCGGAAGTTCCATATTTGAACAGCATTATCACGAGAAAGATGTCTGAATACGGGCTTAATTAAGTACTATCGTCAACACCCGCAGGTTGTCAAAATAATCATTTCAATATACTCAATAAAGGCAAAGCCAATCCATATTTTCACCTCATATGCTTCCGATAGACATTCCGTTTTTAATATCCCCACTTGCAAAACACGAACATACGTACTATAATAAAAGCAAGGGGCATAATCATGGAGATACAGATTTCGGTCAGGAATTTAGTGGAGTTCATTCTGCGGAGCGGGAATATTGATAATCGCCGCTTTACCGTGGTTGAAGTTGCGATGCAGGAAGGCGGGCGTATTCATCGGATGATTCAGCGCCGAATGGGTTCTGATTATCATGCGGAGGTTTCGGTTAAATATCGTTATGAAACGGATAACTATACGATCATTATCGACGGGCGAATCGACGGAATAATAATCCCGATTGGCAGTATCAAATCAACGGGAAGAAATACCGCTGCCTTATTAAAAGAAGAAAAAAGCGAAACTGGCGAACTAATAAAAATAAGCGAAAGCTATACATTTTCCGAAGAAAACCCGATCACAATTGATGAGATTAAAGGCACATATCGGGAAGTACTCAGGATGAAAGAACCGATTCCGATTCATATGGCTCAAGCGATGTGCTACGCCTATATCTATGCGACACAAAACGATTTAGAAACGATTCGTGTCCGGATGACTTATTGTAATTTAATAACAGAAGATATTAAATACTTTCATCAGGAGTACTCATATAAGGAACTTCATGCTTGGTTTGAAAATTTGATGAGCGAGTATCGCAAATGGGCGGATCATGAATTTGTGTGGCGTGAAAAACGCGTTCAGTCAATCAAGAATTTATCCTTTCCCTTTCCGTACCGTGACGGTCAAAAAGATCTAATCACATATGTATACCAAACTATCTACCACCGCCGCAAACTTTATATCGAAGCCCCGACAGGAGCAGGTAAAACCATTTCAACCATTTTTCCGGCAATCAAAGCGATGGGTGAAGGGCTGGCGGAGAAAATCTTTTATCTGACGGCGAAAACCATCACCAGAACCGTAGCGGAAGAAGCCTTCTCACATCTGCGTGAGCGTGGCTTAAACTTCAAAACCGTCATATTGACTGCCAAAGACAAAATCTGTTTCATGGAAGAGACGGAGTGTAATCCTATTTATTGTCCCTATGCCGCAGGTCACTATGACCGCATTAATGAAGCGGTTTACGCATTATTGACTGAATCGGACAGTTTCACTAGAGAGAAGATAACCGAGTATGCCGAAACATATCAAGTATGCCCATTTGAACTGGGCTTAGATATGAGTTTATTTTCCGATGGGATAATCGGCGATTATAATTATTTGTTCGACCCGCAAGCATCCTTAAAGCGCTTTTTTGCCGAACGCAGTCAGCGGGAATATATTTTTCTTATTGATGAAGCGCATAATTTGGTTGATCGCGGACGGGAAATGTATAGCGCACTCCTTAGAAAAGAAGATTTCCTAGCACTGAAAAAAGTGATTAAAGACTACGCGCCTAATATTACTAAATTATTAGAACGCTCTAACCGCGAAATGCTAGCCGTCAAAAGGGAAACCGAAAAATATCAAGTAGAGCCATATATAGAGCCGTTTACTCAAAGTTTATCCCGTTTATCGGCGGCGATGGAAAAATATCTGGAAGATAATGAAAACAGCCCGATTAAAAAGGATATGCTGATGTTTTACTTTGAAGTTCTCCATTTCCTTGATATTAAAGAAAAGCTTGATGATAATTATGTTGTTTACGCATTGATAGAAGATGATTTAAGCTTTATGGTTAAGCTGTTTTGTGTTAATCCGACGAATAATTTGCGTGAATACATGCAACGGGGGCGGGCGTCGATTTTATTTTCCGCGACATTATTACCGATCGGATATTATAGGAAACTTTTGGGTGCTGATGCCGAAGATTATGATGTTTATGCGCAGTCAGTGTTCGACCCGAATAAACGCGGGCTTTTCATTGCCTGTGATGTAACCAGCAAGTATACTCGCCGTAATGAAACAGAATATTATAATATCGCCCGTTATTTATATGAAATAACCAAAAATCGCCACGGCAATTATTTGACTTTTTTCCCTTCACATCAGTTTTTGCGAAAGGTATATGAGTGTTATATTGAGTTTTTCCATGATGGAGCAATCGTTGACTTGATATTACAGGAAGAATATATGGACGAGGAAAAACGTGAAGACTTTTTGAAACGCTTCTCAGGATATGAGGTTCAGGCAGTGCCTGTTATTGAAGGCCGAACGGCACTATCTAAAGAAGCGGAAGGCATTTCGCACTCGCTGATTGGTTTTTGTGTTTCGGGAGGGATTTTCAGCGAAGGGATCGACCTGAAAAATGATAATTTGATTGGCGCGATAATAATCGGGACGAGTTTACCGCAGGTTTGCCCCGAAAGGGAGATTATCAAGCGTTACTTCGACGAGCAGGGAGAAAACGGTTTTGATTATGCTTACAAGCTGCCCGGGATTAATAAGGTATTACAATCAGCGGGGCGGGTCATTCGGACACAGGACGATATCGGGATCGTCGTCCTTCTTGATGAGCGTTTTATAGAGAGCCGTTATCGGAAGCTATTCCCCCATGAATGGCGGAATATCGAAATTGTGAAAATCGATCAAGTTGCGGGAAGGGTTGAAAAGTTCTGGAATGATTGGCTATAAGTTTTAAGGGGGATTATCTTGTTGCTTTAATCACAATAAGGAATGTGGATAAAGATAACAAGTGCAATATTCAATAATTATGTAAACTCTTTAAATTATGCAAAATGAAGGTAAAACAATGGAATGACGTCATTTTATCGCAAAAAAAACCTGCAAGTCAGCAAAAGTGACACTTATGTCATTGTGGATAACATTGTGGAAACAGGGGATTTCTTTTTAAATAGTGATTTAATAACAGTTGATATATTTGCAAGTGGAGAAGTACGGATTATTCTAAAATACTAATACAGTCAATGTTGTTATGTTTACAAGGACATGTAAAATAGGCACTGTTATTCCGGGCATAAGCCTTAAACGAATATTTTATTTAAGAAATTTTACATCATGATTTGACAAGTAATCTCAACTAACTTATTATGTATATTAAGAAGATTTTACGAACCCTAAATCAGAGAAAGAACTATGTCACGGAAAATGAAAGCTTTATTAATGATTGTCATTATAATTATTGTCTTAGTGGCAGTGGTTATAAGCTTTCTCGCTACACCGCGGTTTGGCAGAACACCGCGGGATAGTAAGACGCCGCTTGAAATCATTGAAAGAATAGAAGCGTCGCCGCATTACCGCGATGGTCGGTTTCATAATTTTGATGCTAGATCAGTCCGCTTAGGCGGTGATTCTCCGCATCGTTTTTTTGAGAAAGTCGAAGGTTTAAGACCTGAATCAAAGCTTCCGTCAATAGAAATTGATCTGTTTAAGATTGAAGCTGATGAGGATATTTTAGTTTGGCTTGGGCATTCAGCATTATATATCCGGACAGGCGGTGTAAGTTTTCTGGTTGACCCGTCATTATTAACAGGCTCTCCGATATGGTTTATTAATCAGCCTTTCTTGGGAAGCGACGTTTTTAAGCCGAATGATATACCGAAAATAGATTACTTGTTGATTTCTCATGATCATTTCGATCATTTAGATTATGACACAATTAATGCTTTGCGTGACCGAATCGGCAAGGTAGTCTGCGGATTGGGGACAGGGGAGCATTTCAGGCGCTGGAATTTTGCGGAAGAAGATATAATTGAACTGGATTGGAATGAAAGCGCCGTCCTAAAAGGAGATATCACGCTTCATATTTTGCCTGCGCGTCATTATTCGGGGCGGATATCATTTGGCAGTGACAAGACATTATGGGTCTCGTTCATGATTGCGGCTCCGTCGTTGAATATTTATTTGAGCGGTGATACAAGTTACGGGTCGCATTTTAAACAGATAGGGGAAAAATTTGATATTGACCTGGCAATCATTGAGTTCGGTCAATACAATGAGGCATGGCGTGACAGTCATATTATGCCTGATGATATTGGGAATGTTATTAGCGACTTAAATCCAAAGCGCGCATTTATGACGCATCATGCGAAATATGCCTTAGCAAAGCATCACTGGAACGAACCGCTGGAAATCGTGTCTAAACTCAATGAGCAAGAGGGGTTTGATATCATCACCCCGATGATGGGTGAGTTGGTTTACCTGGATGATTTATCACAGGAATTTTCGAAGTGGTGGGTAGGCATTAAATAAGGGAGTAGAATGTTGAATAAGAAACCGCTGGTAGGTTATTACGGTTATTGGGTGGTCTTAACCTATCTTAGTATTATATCGGCAGTGTTCGGGATTTATTTTGCTTTTTCCGGATCGGTTAAATATGCGATATTTTGCCTGATGATTTCAGGTTTATGTGATACCTTTGACGGTCGGGTTGCGAGCCTCAAAAAGCGAAATATGCGGGAGCTTACTTATGGTATGCAAATCGATGCGATGGCTGACTTAGTCAGTTTCGGTGTTCTTCCTGCGGCAATTGCTTATGCTACGGCCAAGGCGGACGGGACATTTGGAATAGTAAGTGCTTTGGTAGCATCAGTTTATGTTCTGGCGGCTTTGATTAGGCTTTCGTATTTTAACGCCGTTGAAGCCGAAATGCATCAAAAGAAAGATAAGCGAACATATTTTGAAGGTATCCCAACGACATCGGTGACTCTTTTGATTCCGCTGGTATATTCGATTTGCAATATCTTTGCAATAAGGTTTTTATCGGTTTATAATGTTGTTTTAGTTATAACCGCGATATTTTTCGTATTAAAGATCAAAATTCCTAAACCAAGTCCCCGCAATCAGATTATTTTGTGCGTGATTGGATTACCGTTAATTATATATGTATTATTCACAGGAGTGAGATAAATATCACTTTTTTCGGAATGAGTGCTTTTGAATCAAAAGCCGCCTATAGGAGTTAACGTGAAATTTGAAACTTACCATACATCGCGTAAAGACAGTCTTTCAATTTCTTTCTTGTACAGTACTTTACCCGGAAGAATAGTTCTTCGTTTATTAATTAAGCCGACGGTATCCAAATTTCCGGGGTTTTTAATGAATACGGGAATATCAAAAATATATATCCGCCGTTTCATTAAGGTAAATAATATTGATTTAAGCGAATACAGAAGCGTTAAATATAAATCATTTAACGATTTCTTTATCCGCGGGTTAAAAGATGGAGCGCGACCGATTTCGGCTAATCCGCAGGACGTAATATCACCTTGTGACGGTAAGCTTTCAGCATACAAGATTCAGGCGGATAATGTTTTTCATATTAAGAAATCAATGTATGATATTAGTAGTTTAATAAAAGATGAAGAGTTAGCGGCTGAGTTCGTCGGCGGAACGTGTTTGATATTTAGGTTAATGCCCAATGATTACCATCGCTATTGTTTTATCGACGATGGAAAGATCGTTTCTTGGAAAAGAATCAAGGGTGTCCTTCACACGGTTCGTCCGATCGCCTTTAAAAGATACAGCATTTATACGCAAAATTCACGGGAATACGTCGTTCTTGATACGAAAAATTTCGGAAAAGTCATTCAAATGGAAGTGGGAGCGCTTTTTATTGGGCGAATCACTAATGACATGGGCATTTCGGAATTTACAAGGGGGCAGGAAAAAGGGTATTTCGAGTTCGGCGGTTCGACGATTGTGATGTTGTTTCAAGCGAATAAGGTAAAGGTAGACGAGACGATATATAAGAACACAAAGCTTAATTTTGAAACAGTTATTAAAATGGGCAATGTGATTGGCAGTAAAGTAGAGTGATGTAAGCTATTGGGGGTGTTGATTAACCCCTTTGTCATTCCGAGCCGAAGGCGAAGAACCCGGCTAATCCTTCACTTACGCTCAGGATGACAAAACATTATATACAGGACCCCCAAAAACTAATGCATTGCATCACCCAAAGAATGCATTATTTTTTATTCAAAAAGACCATATTCTCCCTGTATCTCCAGGCATATCCTATTCATTTTTCATAATAAAAAATAATTTTATAATATCTATTGACAAATAATATTATATGGCATATAGTATAAGCATAAACAATATTATAGCGCATATAGTATTATATGAACTAAATTTAAAACAAAAATAAGCAATATGCAACACAAAAAACGACCGAAAGGAGACACATATGGTATTTAACACAGGGGCGGCACTCTTGGATGCCATCGTCCTGGCTGTTGTATCCAGGGAAACGGAAGGTACTTACGGTTATAAGATTACCCAGGAAGTCCGCGTAGCGATTGATTTGTCTGAATCGACGCTATATCCGGTTCTTAGACGCTTACAAAAGGATGAATGTCTGGATGTGTATGATAAGGAGTGTGCGGGTAGAAACCGACGATATTATTTGGTAACAGAGAAAGGCCGCCGTCAACTGAATCTTTATGAAGGTGAATGGCGCGATTATTCAGACAAAATCACAATGATTTTTGAGGGAGGACCCAAACGATGAGTAGATGGGAATTTATGCGAAAACTGGAGGAACTGCTATCCGATATTTCTCCCGGAGAACGCGAAGAAGCTTTGAAATATTACAATGACTATATCAATGACGGCGGTACGGAAAACGAAGCAAAGGTTTTAGAATCCTTAGGAACTCCCGAACAGGTAGCGGCTATCATTAAGGAAGGTCTGGAAGGAGGCGCGGGAGAATTTACCGAATCAGGATTTTATAACAGCGCCGCCCGCAGTTCCAATTCGGTCACGCATTATCAGGAACCCGCTTCATATACGAACCCAAGCGGGCGGCAGTCGGCAAGAAGCGGCATGTCGGCAGGGGTAATTGCGCTGATAGTGGTTCTGTGTGTGCTGGCATCCCCCTTGATTCTGGGATTAGGCGGCGGGCTTTTCGGGGTATTAGCGGGAATTATCATCGGAGCCTTAGCGATCATATTCTCAATCGCAGTTATCGCATTCTTGTGTATCGTGCTGGGCATAGTGGCAGCCGTTATTGGTATTTTCGGGATTTTTGCAAGCCCGTTAGGCGGGTTGACGCTAATGGCCGTCGGGCTTATCACGTGTGGGATAGGGTTACTGTTTTTACTTCTGACAGTACTCATTTTCGGAAAATTATTACCTGCTATTTTTAAAGGAATAATCTACTTATTTGAATGTATTTTCGGAAAAAAGAAAGGAGCCCAAAATGCCTAAATTTGTGAAATTTTGCTTAATAACAGCGGCAATTATGATTAGTATCGGGATTATTATCGGAGTTATCGTTACCGCGATAGGCGGACGGAATTATATAAGTAACGCAATTGACAGAGGTTCTTTCTCAATTATGCCGGGCTTTATATCACGTATTTGGGATAACAGCGGGCGCGGCGGATGGGGCATTAATAATTACAATGATTTAATGGTAAATGGCAGTAAAATATCAGGCAATACTTACACTGCCGTGGTAAAAGGTGAAAAAATTGATGACTTAAACATATCGGCGGCGATCGGGGATTTTTTGATCGAAACATGGTCAGGCGATGATTTCAAAATCGAAGTTCAAGGTGTCGGTTATTTCAAATACAAAATAAACGATAGTAGCTTGACAATCGAAGGTTTTGACATGCGCGGTATAAATGCGGTAAATTTTAACAGCATCAGAAATATAATGATTTTAACAGTCCCTGAATCTTTCCGCTTTGATGATATAAGAATCGAAGTTGGGGTGGGTGAGTTAAATATTGACGGATTACAAGCTAAGAAATTGAAAAGCGATTGCGGTGTCGGTTCAATCAGTATGCGTAATATGCAAGTCGATTATTTAGATATTTCAAACAGTGTCGGCGAATCAATTTTTTCCGGTCATGTTGAGAAGGATGTTAAGGTTGACTGCGGAGTCGGCAGCGTAAGCTTGACACTTAACGATAATAAAGAAAACTATAATTACAAAATTGATTGCTCAATCGGTAATATTACCGTCGGCAAAAATTATTACTCAGGATTATCAAGTACCAGAACGATCAATAACGATGCCGATAAAAATATGAATCTTAATTGCGCAATCGGCAATATTATTGTAAGATTTCAATAAAGGAAAGGAGATATTATGGATAACAATCAAAACAACAATAACTATAAACGCTTAGTCCGTTCAAAAACCAATCGCTCAATCAGTGGTGTCTGCGGCGGAATCGGAGAGTATCTTGGTGTTGACCCTGTCATTTTCCGCTTGGCATGGGTGATATTGACCATCTGTACAGTGGGAATGGGTGTTTTGGGGTATATAATTGCCGCCTTAATCATTCCTGAGCAAATGGATTAATTAAAAGCCGTCGAAAAAACCTGATTTTTTGAGCGCGGGTCTGAGCGCCAGATAGATTGACACGGAAACGGCAGTCGAAGCTACGGCATTAATGCTTGAAGCGACGATATTATAAGCCAATCTAAGTTCAGCCGCGGGTTTACCGAGAATCAAAAGATTATAAAAATAATTTACAAGCGGTGAAAAGATAAAGTTAAAAATCAAACCACCCATAGCGGCCAAAAGAACCCATTTAAACAATTTCTTTTGGTCGCTTTGTTGATTTATTTTGCCGATTCGATGCGCGATAAAACCGCTGATTAAGCCGATACCTAACTTAAGGATGAAGGTCGTCGGGGCATAAATGATGAAGTTGGCATCCATCAAATCAGCGATCACCATCCCCAGCGCGCCGCCCAAACCGCCATAGAAGCCTCCTATCAGAAAGGCGCCCAAAACAACGACGGCATTCCCTAAATGGACGGCGCTCATATTTCCGGGCATCGGAATTTTTAAAAAGGTAAAAGCGACAAATGATAAAGCGGCAATTACTCCTGCGGAAGTTAGTTTTCGAATAGTTGTATTTTTCGGCATAGTTTTATTATTCCTTTTGCAATTAGTATTAATTCATTATTATAATGCAAAATGGACTTATTAAAAGAGCCAATTTAGGAATATTTAACCATGCCAATCACGGCTTTTATACAGCCCAGCTATTCAGATATTCGGCCTGTTCTTTCGATAACCGATCAATCGTAATCCCCAGTGAACCAAGCTTCCTTAGTGCGACATCTTGGTCGATTGAAACGGGAACATCCATAATCATTTTATCTGCTTTTCCTTTATTCTCGACCAAATAGCAGGCACTCAAGGCCTGAATCGCGAAACTCATATCCATGATTTCCGCAGGATGACCGTCTCCTGCGGCTAAATTAACCAATCTGCCTTCCGCCAATACATAAAGCCATTTATTACCCAGTCGATAACCCATAATATTCTTACGTTTCTCATCGATTTCATCAGCGATTTCCGCAAGCCGCGCAACATTTACCTCAACATTAAAATGTCCGGCATTGCACATAATCGCCCCATTTTTAATTAAATTAAAATCTTCTTCGCCGATAACATCATTACATCCTGTTACGGTAATAAAAATATCACCCAAAGGGGCGGCGCTCTTCATTTCCATTACCGCGAAACCATCCATATAGGCTTCAATCGCTTTAACGGGATCGATTTCGGTAACGACGACATTAGCGCCGAAACCTTTTGCTCTCATCGCAACGCCCTTACCACACCAGCCATATCCTGCGACGACCACGGTTTTCCCGGCGACGGATAAATTCGTCGTCCGGTTG
>WQST01000065.1 GCA_009787745.1 Lachnospiraceae bacterium | reverse complement strand
CTCTTCCGATACCTCATCAAAAGAATTTTCATCCTCAACCGGCGGTATATCTTCTGCCAAATCTTCCACAGGCTCATCTACGAACTCATCAGCGTTAACCTCCGCTGTCTCTTCCGCAAAATCCTCTAACGACTCTAGTCCGATATCCCCTAAAGGCACATCCTCTATCGGTAACTCATCAGCATCGGATAAATCCGGCAACTCCTCCGCCAACGAATCTTCAGACATCAAAAAATCAGCTTCATCAGCCATCCCCTTAACTTCCGTATTCTCCTTTGTCTCATTATCCGATTCGTCGTCTAACACATTTTTTAATAGATTATCAAGATATTCTTCATCCGTGGTCATCTTAAATGCCTTTCAAATAATAAAATTAAACAAACCCTCTCATAATTCCAATACAGTAAAAATGCCACTGTTTCACCATAAGTGCAAAACAGTGGCAAAATTTATGCTAATAACTATAAACCAATAACCAACTCATCCACTGTCCTTACCAGATTGGCAATTTCGGGCTTAGTCAACTGTGCATTGGCACCTAAGCTTTCACCTTTACGGCGCATCTCTTCATTTATTAATGATGAGAAGATAACAACCGGAATATCTCTGGTTTTGGGTTCTGATTTCACCAGCTTCGTAAGTCTGTGGCCGTCCATAATCGGCATTTCAATATCTGTAATAATACATTTTACGTAATCATTTAGCGTATCTTTCATCAAGCAATCCTGAATGATATCATATGCTTCCTGACCATTCTCGGTATGGATAAGATTGTGATATCCTGCCGCTTTCAAGCAGTTCACTATCAATTTATTAAGGAGGGGTGAATCTTCACAAATCAAAAGCGGTACATTACTGCGGTTACGCTTACCTAAATCTTCGATTTCTGATATTCTGAGTCCTGCTTCCGGATTAATATCTGAGATAATCTTCTCAAAGTCTAAGATAATAATCAGTTTGTTCTCAATTTTTACAATACCTGTAGAAATACCTGCTTCGGTTGAAGACATTGTTGAATCAGGCTTAATAATCTCGCTCCAGGATACACGATGTATACCAACAACTTCTTCGACGTGAAAGGCGATATCAAGTTTATTAAAGTTGGTAATAATAAACCTTCCATCCTTATCCGATAGCCCGCGCTGCAAGCAATTTCTAAGGTCAATCGCGGTGATCATCTTATCACGCGGCATAAAAATTCCTTCAACGCTGGGATGTGAGTTAGGAACCGGCGTAACTTCCTGCCATGCGATTATCTCTTTGATCTTCGCAACGTTTATACCATACGAATTACCGGCTAGCATAAATTCCAAAACTTCTAATTCATTTGACCCGCTTTCAAGTAAAATGTTTGTATCCATACTTTCACCTCATCACAATTATTTCTGCGTGTGAACCCCAAATAATTCCTTCACACGTAACACGCTATACAGGGATTATAGCATACATTATTATTCATAACAACAAAAATATCTGATAATATTCAAAAGATAAATTAATTACTATCTAAAAGTGCTTCTCGGAAACGGATTTTTGTGAGTTTTTACACAAAAATATATTAATCATAACAAAAATTACCAAACTATTGTAACATCGCCGTTTGCCGTCCGGACAAAATATTCAATACTGCGGATTTCGGCGGCGTCGCTTAACGTCGTTTCACACATCGAATAAAGTTCTACAACCCCTCCCGCCGGAATATCCCCTTGGAAGAATGATAAATCATTTAACAGCATCGTAAACATCGCACCGGATAAACTTTCTCCGTTATATCCAATCGCAATACGTAAATTCATCGCATTCATATCCAAAAATATATCTTCTGCGGTCGTATTAACAACATTAAATCTGACTACCATGAGATTAAAACCGGGTGAAGCATCAACAACGAAATAAATCTCTCCCGGAACCACTTCATCGGGATAGCTATTCGTTATTATCGTTCCGAGATAATGAAATTCAAGTCCGGGAATATCAACAATCTCCGTCATATCACGCGGCAGGTTACTACTGTTATCAATTATTTCGGGTATATTACCGCCGCCTTCCGTTTCGTTTTCCGTATCTTCTAAAACCTCTTCCGAAACTGCTTCCGCTGTGACCTCCGGTTCAGGTTCAGGCAGGGTGATATTAATCAGGTTATTCTCATAATAACGATCATACTTGAGTAATAACCCGGCAGAATATTCAACTATCTGAGCATGTTGTTCGGACGGGATGTCAATATCACTACATCCTGTCAATACCAACGCCGCCAGAAAAATCAGTAAGTATTTTTTCATCTTTGAATTATTCTTCACTCCTATTTTCAGTGATATCTCCTACTTCTAAATTATTATATCCCTCTTTTTCAAAATTTTCAACACTTGTTTCAGCGGAAATTTCCCGTCTCATCTGCGGTTCATTCGCAGGTTCTGAAAAGTCCTTATTTTCCGCTGTTTCAATAACACCGGAAGCTTCTTCCATTTTTTCGTTATTTGATTTAATCAAGCGGAAGTAAAGTACTGAAATTAATAGTGCGAAAGTACCAACAATCATGAAAACAATGGTTTTTTGCAATGATTCAAGTCCCGAAAAATCGTAGATACCGATTTTCAGGCAAACGAATATTGCCAGGATGAGACCGCAAATGCGCTGTGGTTTATCACGGAACTTAAAACCTGCCCAAACACAGAAAGCGGCGATTGCCATCATCAAAATGCTGGTGTAAATCGGATTCGGAAGCCTGATTATCAGCGTCATAAAAATTAAATAAGCCGCCAAAATCAAATACTTTCGCTTTAACTTAAGATAAAAATACTCATTAATATATAAAATAATCGCTAAAGAACCGATCAACGCCACGACGGCACTCACCCACGGCAAACTGCTGCGGATGCACAAAAAACTAATAACCCCCAGCGCACTTATCGTTATCACATTATAAATAACGGAATATATGAGTCTATCATCAACTTCCATCGGCCTGACTATATAGCGGAAAAGCGGCAGTAACACAAATAAAATCGTCGCCGCAATCGGTAAAAACAGATCGAAGTCAGCCAATTTATATGCCGCAAACAAGACAAAGTAAAGCGCAAGGGCGCTTTGATAATATAACCTGAAACATTTAATCGTCGGAATACTTAACACTGCCAAAGCCAAAAATATCCATCCCTGCCAAATATCATAATAATAAATACCGACTCCCAAGAATAACAACGTAACAAACGCATTCGCCCACTCATAATCCATAATTAGGCCAAAAATTTTGGCAATCACGAATAAAATTATCATCCCCCAAATATTTTCATGCCCGATTGGTTCGGCCAGCATAAACAAAGTAAATATAATAAAGTAATGGTACTGAAAAGACTTCCCTGCCCACTCACGGTTCATAATGTAAAAGAATACACTGATTACCAGAACCATACTAAAAACAACCGCCGCATAAAACATTCGCTGTGACATCGGCAGATAAGGATGTGCCAGTTCATTTAACATTATTTGCAGTAAAATACTGACAATTCCGATTTCAATCCCGTAAAAAACCATTGATAAGCTATTTTCTTCTTTTCGGAGATTGGCGATATTAAGTAAAACTATATTCAGAATCAAAAATAAAATGATATACATTTCCATAATATTGTTTATACTCGCCAAATTCACAAAGGCGATAACAAACAATACATTTATCCCCATATGAATATTATGGATTACCGAACTATGTTTTTGGTTAGGGAAAAAGACGCTGATAATATTCACTAAGAAAAGCGTTCCCGCGGCGATTAAAAACTCCATCTGACTATTAAATGAAGCAACGGACAAAAAGCAAATATAACAACCGATGAAACTAAGCATCCTGATCATCGCCGAATCTTTCCGGCGGCTCAGTAATACTGAAAAAAACGCGACTGCCAGCGTTATCACAATCGCGGTGATACTGCCGATATTGCTCATATACATGTAATTAATTATCGTTGATGCATACAACGCGGCAATCCCTAAACCTGTCAAGCCATGAGATAATTTCGTTAGTTTCCGCTTCACCAATAATTCCGAAATCAGGATAATAACAAACGACATTATATATAGAAAGATTCCCTGAAATATTCCTTCCAGATAATTAATCCCGAACGTTATAAAAGAAACCAGCAAAAACAATGCACCGACGACGCTGAAAATTATCGCTCCAACCGTATACTCCATCCCGCCCTTATGCTCACTTGAATGAACCTTCTCGGCTTTTTCCTGTTGTATCGCTTCTCTTGGGTCAGGTAAATTATTTCTTTCTAAATATAGCTTATACGTCCTCTCTATCTCTTTATCCGCATACATTGCCGTAATAACATCATCTTCTAAATCACGCAGCAGCTGCCGCATAAACTGATTGTAATAATTGTCATTCGACTGTGCAATAAGATTTAGTATCCGCTCGCGGAAATTAATAAATTCAACTCCCATACAAACCTCCATTATTTTTTATATAATCAAGCTCAAACCAAAATTCCACGCCATTCTCCGTATTCCTTACCCCATACCGCCGGTTCAGCGCTTCCATAATCGCTTTTACAATCGATAAACCAATCCCGCTGCCGCCATATGTGCGCGTCCTTGCCTTATCGGCCTTATAAAACTTGTCCCAGAGGTACGGAATACTTTCTTCCGCTATCCCATCCCCTTCATTCCATACACAAACCCGCACTGTCCAGTTAAGTTTTGTTAATGTAATCCTAACCACGCCGTTAACGGCGACATGGTTAAGAGCATTCGTAAAATAATTATTAAATACTTCAATCACCTTATATTCATCTGCCCAGACAAAAATCGGCTCCGCTTCATCAAATTCAATTTTTACATTGCTTTGCTTTAATAATATCTCGACCGATTGCAAAAAATTAGTTATCATCAGCACAATATCAAAGCGTTCCATCTGTATCTGCGTATTGCCGAACTCCAGTTCGTTAAGCGTCAGCAATTTTTTGACCACTTCATTCATCTTCGCGGCTTCATCAACAATCACCTCGCAATAATAATCACGGCTTTCCTGATCATCGCTGACGCCTTCCAAAAGCCCTTCCGCATAACCTTGAATTAAAGCGATCGGCGTTTTTAACTCATGCGAAACATTAGATATAAATTCGCTCCGCATTTGCTCGATTTGTTCTTTTTTGCGGATGTCTCTTTCCAGTTCATTATTCGCACTCTTAAGCTCGGAAATCGTATTTTCCAAACTTAATGACATTTCATTAATATTATTGCCTAATAAAGCAACTTCATTATTACTGTGCCCCTGATACTTCGCGTCGAAATCAAGATGAATCATCCTTTCGGAAATTTCAACAAGTTCCATTAGCGGGTCGGTTGTTTTCTTTGCCACAAAATATGTTATCAGTCCGCTTAAAAAAACCGCAAATACCCCCACATAAGCCAAAAAGCGGTTCGCCAAAGCGACGCTTCCCTTTATCCCTTCCAGGGCAATCCGAAGTAAAAAATAAGTCCCGTTGTCAAGTATCCCCCACATTTCGACGAACTCAATCTGCGTGACTTGGTCGGCTTTTATCCAAATCTGATAGTTTTGCGTCTCCTTTAGAGTTCGGCTGACACTTGTTTGCAACCCGAAAATATTGTCGATTAACTGCCTGCGCATTATTTCCGAGTCATGGATCGTCATAATCACTCTCGATTCAGAGGATAAAACAATGAAATTAATATTATTTTCCGAGCAAAACCTCCACAATTCATTGCCAAACTCAGAAGTAAAAACTTCATTATTAAGTGATGCCTGATTAATACTCCGATAAGCACTTTGGAGCAGACGTTCTTTATCCTGTAAATAATAATGTTCGAGAAATGTATTATTGATAAACCAGCATAGTAAAACCGTTGCCGCCATTAAAATCCCGAAAACTAATGTAAATTGATTGCGGATCGAATATTTCATCTATACCTCAAACTTGTAGCCCATGCCCCAAATTGTCCTAATCAAGTCACCTTTCTCACCTATTTTACTGCGTAATTTTTTTACGTGAGTATCAATCGTCCGGGCGTCGCCGAAATAATCATAATTCCACACATTATTAAGAATTTTTTCCCTCGATAAAGCAATTCCTTCGTTTTCCACAAAATATGATAATAATTCAAACTCTTTATAACTTAATTCCACTATCCGCTCGTCAATTTTGACGATATGGGCGATCTTATCAATTAAAATTCCCCCTGCGCTCAGGATATCTTCTTCCGCGCCCTTCCCGCTCCGCTTAAGGATTGCCTGAACGCGCGCCACCAGTATCTTCGGGCTGAACGGCTTGGTGATGTACTCATCCACCCCCAGCTTAAACCCTAGAAGTTCATCGCGCTCTTCCGATTTCGCCGTCAGCATAATGATGGGTATCCGAGAAAAATTGCGAATCTCACGGCAAACCGACCAGCCGTCCATTTGCGGCATCATCACATCTAATATTATCAATGCGTAATTATTCGTGCTAAAAAACATTTCAATAGCTTGATTTCCGTTTTCCGCTTCATCTACTTCATATCCCGCTTTCGCCAGAAAGTCATGAAGTAGCTTCCGCATCCTGACTTCATCATCTACCACCAGAATTTTCACTTTTTCCATAAAAAACCTCAATCATCATTATATCTAAACTTTATGAAAATTCTGTGTTCTGTCAATCATCATAATCTTCAAAAAGAAGCTCTTTTTCACGGACGGCACTTTCCCGTTCCTTCAATTTCTGCTCCCAATCCGCATACTTATTAATCAGCGACTTTTCATAATTAATAATATTCGGATTCTCACTTTCGACCGTGATATAAAAAAGCCCCCCGATTAAGCCAATCAAAATAAGGCAAAATATTATCATCGTATGAAAACGGCTTTTAAGCTTCTCCGTTTCGCTTCTTTCTTTCTTAAGTCTTATTTCAATCCTTTGTCTGGCGATACCTTCACTAATTTCACCCAAAGCCTTCGGCGTGTAATTATTATATATCGGAATCGGCGCAATCCGCTCCCGCTCAATCCCGACCTTTTTAAGAACCGCCTGCAAACGATGCAAATAATCGATTCCGACAGGGGTCTTAAACAATTTACTTTCAAGAACTTTATTATAGACCGCCAAAACATTCTCAGGCAAATGATAATTAAGCTTCTTTTCCAAATACTCAATTTTACTGAGTTCCTGTCTGGCTAAATCCGCATCTTCAACCGAAGTAAAGATAAACCCGCCGACGATTAGCTTCTCTTTCTCCCCCGCGTTCGCTTCCGTGCCATCCGCAGGAGCCCCGCCCGTATTCGCGGTATTGTTCGCCGCCGCCGAATTTTCCTCGGTTATCATCTCCGCAGTTGTTATCTGCTCCGCCTGTGTATTATTATTCTCATCTAACTTAACATCCATAACCAACACCGTAACCCCAATTTATTATTACTTATTACTAACAACCATCATACTATAAATCAGAATATGATGCAAATTTTATCTAATATGCATCTGCATCTTGAAAAAGCACCCCGAATAATGCTAAAATACTGTAAATAACTATTACTACGAAAGGTGGGAATTCATATGAAATGGTTTAATAGTGCTGTCGTTTATCAAATTTATCCAATCGGTTATTGCGGCGTCCCCCGCAAGAACCCCTTCCAACCTGCACCTTCCTGCGGGGAGGGAAAAATCCTGCGTGTCGTCGACCATATCCCCGAACTAAAAAAGCAAGGTTTCAACACCGTATTATTCAACCCCCTCTTTGAGTCGTCCGCACATGGCTATGACACCGTTGATTTCACTAAGGTCGACACCCGTCTCGGCTCCAAAGAAGATTTTCAGAAAGTTTGCGAAGCTTTGCATGAAAACGGTATTCGTATCATCCTTGATGCTGTTTTCAATCATGTCGGACGAGATTTTACCCAATTCAAAGACGTCCGCGATAATAAATATAATTCTCAATACAAAGACTGGTTCCATATTCGTGACGGAAATTCAAATTATAACGACGGGTTTTATTATGAAGGATGGGAAGGGCATTTTGATTTAGTAAAACTTAACCTTTTTAATCCCGTCGTCAGAAGCCATCTTTTCCAAGCTGTCAGCAGCTGGGTCGCTGATTATGATATCGATGGTCTCAGGCTTGATGTCGCCTATGCATTAGACCCTAATTTTTTGAGAGAATTAAGCGCTTATTGCAGCGGCCTTAAAAACGAATTTTGGCTGATGGGCGAAACGCTTCACGGCGACTATAATACATGGATGAACCCTGAAATGCTTGACAGCGTGACTAACTATGAATGCTATAAAGGATTATATTCAAGTTTTAACGACTTGAATATGTATGAAATCGCTTATTCACTCGGCAACAGGCAGTTTGGCCCGGGCGGTTTATACCAGGGTAAACACCTTTATTGCTTCGTCGATAATCATGATGTTGGCAGGATTGCTTCTGTTTTAACGGATCAAAGGCATATAAACGGCATTTATACACTTTTGCTTACGATGCCGGGCATCCCGGGGATTTACTACGGCAGTGAATACGGCCTCACGGGAGACAAACGCGACGGCGACGACACGCTTCGCCCTGAGTTTATTATCGGCGACTATAAAGAAACGGAACTTACCAAATTAATTACTAAGCTAACGAAAGCCCATGCGGCGCTCAAACCGCTTTGCATCGGTGATTACCGGCAGGTTGTTTTACATAATCAATATTTCGCTTTCGCGCGCTCATGTGACGGCGAGACTGTTTATTCCTTGATTAATGCCGGCGGTAATACACAGGGATTCTATCTCGGCGGTTCGGGACGCTATAAAGACGTCCTTAGCGGAGAATATTTCGATGTTTCGGGGAATGTAAATGTTCCCGCATATGGCGCAATGGTTCTTTATGATGCCGACAAATTCGATATCGAAATGACCAAGAACGCCGCTGAACCCGCTTACGAAAAGCCCGAGAAAACCGCCGAACCGATCACGGCGCCGCCTCCGCAAGAGCCTGACCCCGAACTTATCAAATTAGTTAAAACAACCTATGATTACATCAAGAAAATCGCTGATAAATTAGATATACCTTTAGAATAATACGAAATGCCATGCTGAATTACAATCAGCATGGCATTTTTGTTTGCTAAGATGATATTCCCCGTAATTTCCTAATAGTCTTTAACGCCATTCTTAGGTCCTCGGGATCAATTCCGTCCATTTGTGCTTCTTTTACAAGGGAGAGATAAGCTTCTCCCATTTCATACGGTATTTCTCTGCCGAGAATATAATCAACTGATACATTAAAATAATCCGCAACTTTGATAAGTCTTTCCCCCGAAGGTATCTTCTGATTCCATTTAATAATAGTTGCGTTTCCAAACCCGCATAAGCGCTCAAGAGCGCGAACCGTAATATCCCTTTCTTGGCAAAGAAGTGCTATTCTTTCATATAAATTAAATGTTTCATTCATAGTTATCGTATAATATTCCTATTTGGACAAGCTTTTTTGCTATCTATAGGTAATTATATCCTTAAAATTTTAATTTATCAAGGAAGAATATCGCTGAACTTAGGATATTGAGCATACTCAACATATCACATTTACCCCACCCCATCCATATAATAGACCAGAAGCATTTTATGTGAGGTCACAATGACGCAAATTAACATCTGTATTGTCGGAAAAGACAAACGACAAGATTATCTGGGTTTTTATCTTGAAGAAAGAGGGTTCACCATATCCAGGCAGGAAGAGCTTCATCCCGAATCCTTATCAGGCATTGACTTTTTGATCGGGCCGATCGCTTTTTACCCCGAAGGGAAACTACGCCCTGATATCGAAAAACTATGCCGCGAATATAACGTGAAGGTTCTTAATTATATGGCTTGCGAGGATTATTTGCTAAGAAATGCCGAGCTTAGTGCCGAAGGGCTTTTAGCAATTATAATTTCTAACACTGCGTTTACTTTGGATGAAGCAAACATCTTAATTCTGGGCTTGGGGCGTACAGGCAAAGCTCTCGAAAAAGTGCTTGAAAAAATTTCCTTAAGCATAACAGGCTATGATATCTTACCTGATTCTATCCCCGCTGCCGCTTCCTATGATATTGTTATCAATACCATCCCGGCACCGATTTTAACCGGAAAATACCTTAAGGAATTTCGGCACGACTGTGCTTTTTTTGATATTGCCTCCGTACCGGGTGGGTTTGACCTAAAAGCCGTGGAAGAAATGGGTTTATCCCTGATAAACTGTCCCGGTATCCCCGGCAAATACTCACCGTTAAGCGCCGGTTTTGCCATTGGCAGGAGCGTGACCAACCTTATGAACAGAAAGGATATACCATGAAAAATATTTTTTCCGATTTAAATATCGGTATTGCCATCACCGGTTCCTATTGCACTTATGAAAAAATTTTTCCGATTATGAAAGAACTTAAAGAGACAGGCGCCAACTTGCACACTATTTTTTCCCTCAATGCCCAAGCAACCGACAGCCGTTTTGGCGAAGCCGAAACCTTCTTAAAAGAAGCGGAGGAATTAACGGGCAAAGCACCAATTCTGACTATTCCCGGCGCTGAGCCAATCGGGCCCAAAAGCATTCTGGACATCCTCATAATCGCCCCTTGCACCGGAAACACCTTATCCAAATTGGCTAACGGCATTTCCGATACCCCCGTGCTGATGGCCGCTAAATCTCATTTGCGCAATAATAAGCCGCTGGTCATTTCTTTATCGACAAACGATGCACTGGGGATTAATTTAAAAAATATCGGTATCCTTCTAAACTCAAAAAATATTTATTTCGTCCCGTTCGGTCAGGATAACTATCAAGGAAAGCCTAACTCCATGGTCGCACATACGGAATTAATTCCTGATACAATTCTGTCCGCGCTTTCGTCCAAACAGTTCCAGCCCGTCATTAAAAGCCCCTATCCGGAGGTAGCCGTATGAGTGGTATTTCAGGGTTCTATCAATCAGAATATGACTTCACGGCCAATCCAATCTGGCAAAACCGCTTAAATGCCATGAAAGAAAGCCTTCTCCACCCCGGAACGGACAGCGACGGAACGAGCCTTTATCCCCATGC
>WQST01000064.1 GCA_009787745.1 Lachnospiraceae bacterium | reverse complement strand
CTGAGGATTAGAAGCTCGTCAACATCATCATGAAGATCATAATCAACATCGTTTGCCAAGACATTTAGGGTGACGGCAATGTCTTCAAGTAAGCTAAGATATGAGTCATTATTGGCTGTCGGCGGGTGGTTAACATGCATTACCCTCAGCCGGAAATCAGCGGTATCGGTTAAGCTGTCAGGGCTTGCCATTGCGTGAATAGGTATAATTGAGACTATTAAAATAAATGTCAAAAAGAAAGCCATCAGCCTTCGCGACAAAGAATTTTTCATAATGATTTCCCTCATACTAAAAATAAATCTTAAGACACAACTTAATCATACGCTAAAATACGCGAAATTTCAAGCTTTTACTAATATTTTCCATGAAAATCACATTAAACAAATTTTCTGTTAAAATTACCGATTTTGGTCATTTAAAAGGAGCGAAATGCCCTTGATTACCATAATTTAAAAAACACATAAAATCCTGCTTGTATGCCCCGCGTTTTTTGGTTATTTTCTACAAAGAAAATAATAAAACGTGCTTTAGCGCAAATATAGTACGATAATAAAATTAATAAAATATCGTATCAAATATAAAACAAATTTATTTTACGGGGGTAAAATTTATGAGTGGAATGGTAAAAAAATGGCGATGTGTCGTCGCATTAATTCTGGTTGTAACGCTGCCTTTTTCATTTTCAAAAGCTGTCTTCTCAATAGACGATTTAGGTGATATCGTTGAAGCGTCCGAAAACGACGGCAATGAAATTATCCAAACTGCCGAAGGCATTGAGGATGAAATTCTTGGCGATAATGAAACTCAGGGTGATGATGAAACTCCCGGTGACGATGAATCCGCCGATGAACCCATCATTTACAGATCCCGCGGAGGGTCTTCTTTATCCGCTCCCCTTTTTAACATATGCGGCGATATGCAAAACGGTTATTATAAGGGAAGCGCTACGATAACTTTGGCAAATGACGACGATATCCCCCCTGAAACATCAGTTACAATATATTATGAAATAAACGGAAACGGCCGTCAGCCCTATACTGCCCCAATAGAAATTGACTTAGCAGGTGATTACAATATCACAGCCGTTACCGTTGACAATGATGATAGTAATAACGAAAGCGAATTGGCTTCCGCAGATTTTACGGTCAAAAGTGAATGGGCGCAGCTTTGCTTCGAAAATCTGTCTTACAGCATCTATCAAGGCGGAACGATTACGATACCCTTCGAAGTCAAAAACGCGGCCGCCGTTTCAATAACCGCCTTTTCCGACGACAGCACCATGTTACCGGCAAGCGCATTCAGTATCAGCGAAAACGCACCTTATACCATTTCAATAAATGTCCCTGCCGGTACCGATCAAGGCAATTATACAATAACCCTTTCCGCCGATACCGATGATGGCGCGACACCCATCAGCACCGCTTTTACCCTGACCGTAACCGAAGCCGACGCACCGCAAGTAGCCGCGATAGATACTTTTAAAATCCGTTATAATGAAAATGTAAGTTTTGATTTTAGTTCCGTTTCCGCCGATATTAACGGACTTCCGCTTTCATACAGCATTGTCCCCGCTTCCTTTAACGGGTCGGCAAGTTTTTCGGGCAGTACCCTTACCTATACTCCTGATGCAAATGCCGCCACAGAGAATCTGACGGTCAGAGTAAGCAATGGTTTGACTTATACAGATAAAACTATTACGATTATGGTGTTTGAAGAACCGATTGTTCCCCGGACCCCATGGCAAGCAACCACTGACGAAGATACGCCGTTACAAATCGATCTTAACGGCCTTTGCTCGGATTCACGCGGACAGGAACTTAAGTTTGAAATCGCATCGCAGCCAATTAACGGTCAGGTTAGTATTTTGAACGGTATCCTTACCTATACGCCTGATGATGACTTTTTCACGGAATTACTTGATGTTGAAGAAATCGGTATTACCGTTTCGCACAAAGACAGCGATTTTTACAGCGAAACATTTTTAATCCATATCACCGTAAATCCTGTTGAAGATGCTCCGATTGCCGTTGATGATGATGATTCCTATAATGTCGATTCAAACGGTTTTATCCTAATCAATGTTTTGCAAAACGATATTTCGGTCGATGGTAAACCGCTAAAAATCCGGGCAATTGAAATCGCACCGCAAAAAGCGTCTTTATGCATTATTGAGGACAATAAAATTTACTATAAACCCGACCCGCGCGAAAGCGGCTCAGATACCTTCACTTATTCAGTTATCCATGAATATGACGACGGAGACGGAATCTTATTCGATACCGCCGAAGTAACCGTTAATATTAATACCGTCAATAATTTACAAAGCATTACCCTCAATAATAATCAAGTCACCATCAATGAAGATGAGCAGTTAGTTTTCCGTTTCAAATTAGATGATATTGACAGTAACGATATCGAAAACGACTTTGACTTAGAAATTACAAGCACCAACCTGAATGTCTTTGCCGGCGATACCGCATATACGATTACTAAGGTTTGGGCGGACGCCGATACGGTAAATTATATCATTTCCTGCGACCCTGTCGCCTATGCCAATACCACCGAGCATGGCAGTGTTTCATTACTAATAAGAATTATCGACAAAAATGACACCACAATGGTTGCGACCGCTTCGCAAACAGTCGTCGTTACTCCCGTTGATAATGCGCCTGTTGTTTATGATTATCCTGATACTACTTTGGAAGATGAATGGATTTGGGAAGACGGTTTCTACACCCTTAACTTCTTTGTATATGATTTAGATATTATCGATCCGTTAAATAACCTTGATGTTACCGTTACAAGTGCCGACCAAAGCGTATTACCCAACAGTCGGATTACCCGCATCGACGCCGTTTTAGTTGACCCCCTGACAGTAAAATATACTTATAAACTTACCCCCCTGCAATACCGCTTCAATGAAGCAGGCTTCAAAATCACCATCACCGCAACATCAGAAGCCTCGTACTAACACTTAAAAGGAGCGCTTACCGGCGCTCCCTTTGCCGTATAACATGATATCCGGCACCATGCCGCTAGATTCATTGCATAGTTTTGGATAAATAAACAAACGGCTTCCCAAAAATTGTATTTTTTTGACAAAACTTGAAATATATTGACTTTTCCCCAAGAATCAGGTAAAATTAAACCTATGAAAACAAAGCAATCCGATAAACCCAACCCCAAGCGAGGTACTCTTCCATGTTAAGTAAAGCCGTCGAAGATAGCTTGCTCGGTTATATTCGGGATGGAAAACCCAGAGAACTCTTAGAATACATGCTCAAACTTCCTGAAATGTCCATCCCCCGCGGGAAACTCACCGAATCAAAGCTTCGCTCATTAAAGAATACCGTTATCATTGCAACGGCTCTCGCCAGCCGAACCGCAATATCCGCAGGGTTAAATTATGATTTAGCCTGTTCGCTGTGTGACGAATATTCGCAGCAAGCGGAAAACCGAAACAATTACGATGAACTTCTTCTGCTTATCACGCAAATGGTGCTTGATTTCGCCGGGAGAATCGAAATAATCACAAGCTTTAAGGCTTCCTGTCCCTTGGTTGCCGCTGTTATCAGCGATGTTAATGCACATATATACGAAAAAAATTCCGTAAAATTCATTTCCGCAAGACTAAACTATAGTTCTGAGCATCTATGCCGCCATTTCCGAAAAGAAACAGGCGTTACCTTAAGCGATTATATAAATCAACAAAAAATCGCCGAAGCTAAAGGGCTTTTGAAATATACCAATTATTCTATTTCAGAAATATCGAAAAGCCTTAATTATTCATCACAAAGCTACTTCCAAAAAGTATTTCATAAAGTTTGCGGTATTACCCCTTCGCAATACGGAAAAAAGAATAACCTTACCAACAAACCTCCGCGTCATCCCGCTCAAGCGTATGAATATATGCCGCCATCTCGGGGTCAATCGAAAGCGTAGCCAAAACAGGCAATTTAGTGCTGTCATTAAGCGGTGAAAAGTCGGTTATTTGTGTCTTTGCAATATTCAAATTCCGTAACGAAGGCAAATTTTCAATTCCGTCAAGACTTTCAAGCGAACTCCACGGCAATTCAAGCGTTTCCAAAGGCGGAAGTTCGCCAAAATCCGCTATACTGCCGATTTGCGCTTCAAATAAACAAAAATATCTTAGCGCACTCATTGAATTAACAAAAGAATAATCCGTTCCCCGATAACCCTCAAGAGTCAGCACCGCAAGGTTAGGAAGCGCGGAAAGCTCCGCTAAATTCTCCATATCGCAATAAGTAAGCTGTAAATATTCCAGCGAAAGGCAATCCTTAAGCGGTGAAATATCTGTAAATGGTTGCCGATGAAGAAAAAGCCGTTCCAAATTTTTCATAACCCGAAAATCTTCAACACTTTTAATATTTCCAAATGTCTGCGGTTCAGGCTGTACATAATCCGTAAGCGCGTAAGAACCGAAAATAATAATCTCTGTCACTCCTAAAAGGTCACTATGCGTAATCGGTTCATCATCATCCCGATTAAGCATCAGCCGAACCGCTTCTTCAATAAGCGGTTCAATAAAAGTATATTCCTCATAATCGGCCGTATCATCTAAAACAACCGAAGCAACCGCCAAAACCGCGGGACTTGCCGACGGCATCGGCACATGACTTTCAGGCATCGCCGCCGGCGCACTATACCTGCCCCAAAAGAAACTGCCGCCAAATAAAATAACCGCCGCCGATAAATAAAATACCGCCTTACCAAAGTTACTCTTCGAAGCACCGACAAGCACCGATTTAACCGCCAAAGCTGACCGATAACGTTTATCAGGCGCAAAAGCGGCACATTTTTTAATCACCCGCTTAAGAGTGCGATTTTTCAGTTTATCCGCTTCCAAAATATCAGTTGACTCGGTCAACAACCATAATAACACCTTTCCCAGCGAAAAAATATCCGTGCGGGCATCTGTCTGCTGAAAACCATACTGTTCAGGTGCCGTAAATCCGCAGGAAGCAAAATTAGTTGTGTCGCGAACCGATGTCGGTTTATATTGCCGCGATATATCGAAATCAATCAAAAAAAGCCTATTTTCACTATTTAAAATTATATTCTCAGGCTTAATATCACGGTGAATGACAGGCGGGTCAAGATTATGTAAATAAGTCAAAATATCACATAATTGAATCGCGATGTTCAGCGCCGCCATTTCACCGATGGGGATCTTTAGCTTTCTTAAAGTGCTTCCTTTCATATAATCACGGATAACGCAAATCGAATCTTCTGTTTCTATCGAGCCGATAAATTTCGGAAGCATCGGATGGTCGAAGGCTTTTAATATAAGCCTTTCGTCCGTATTCTCCCCGACAAAAGACCGATCATAGATTTTGGCGATATATTTCCGCCCGCCTTCGCGTGAGATAACAAGATATGTTTCCGAAACCGCACTGTAAGAAAGCCGTTCCTGAATTTCATAATGTTCGCTAAGCGCGGGCGGTAACTCCTTTTTCTGAATGCTTTTCTCTGTTGTTTGCATAATAAAGTCACTAACTGTATTTTCGTAAATATATGTTTAACATCATTATATCATGATTTCCTTCGGAAATCATGCCCTCCGGGGGATGCGCACTAAAGCCGCGCCGATATAATGACTAACGTCATTATATCATGATTTCCTTATTCGGCCTATCCGCAGTAACAGTCACCAGATAGTCAGCACCCTTCGTAAACCCAAACATCGCCTGACCCTTCTCATTAATTTGGAAACTGCCCATATACTCAAATTCTCTTGTTTGTTCATTATATTTATAAAGATTTGCATAATTATTACTGTTCGCACTTCCGAAATTATAATGCTGATTTATCACCATTCCGAAATCATCACGGCTTTTCATCGGGATTTGCAGGCTTGTAATCGTGCCTTTCGTCACCTCGCGGACAATATTATTCGGTGCATGTAACGAGCCATTTCTGACCGTCAAATCAAGTGAGCTTGCATCAAACCCATCAGGAATATTCGAACCGCTGATACTGAAAGTGACACCGATCCCTGTATTCATCATAATCGTTGCCGTCGTATCCTTTAATGTATCAAAAACAGCGTTCGGAACAATAATATCCGCACCTGTGTTGATTACATGGTTAAAGCCTGCCGCTACTGTATTCGCGGGAAGTGATTCCAACAACTTCGTCACTTCATTACTGACAGCCGCCCATGTTGCCGGTGCATTAGCCGAGGTTCCGAAGTGTTTATTCTGCCCGCTTCGGGTTTCCGCATTATCAAGTATCGTAGGGGGATTATAGGGTAGCGGCGGAGGAGGAGGCGGAGGAGGATTTATTACGCTCTGCTGCGGGGCAAAAAATGCATAGCTAGGATATACCCAATCATTTAATACCTCATCAAAATAATGCTGATCCCAAGGAATGCCCGATTTTCCCTTTACGGATGCGTGAGATGCCAGATAATTGTTATTCACATCAAGATAAAAACCGTCACTTGTGTAAAAATCCCAATCAACCCCAAAAGATGTAAGAGATCTGCTGACTGTAAAGGCATTTGAGTGGAGGATAATTTCCGTCAAAAGATTATCCGTCGCAAATAACACCTGTAATTTTGAAAGCGCACTCAAATTCAGGGTCTTAAATTTATTACCGCCGACATGAAGCCTTTCGATATTAGGAAGCATATTTACATTAAGCGTCGTCAGATTGTTTCCGTAAATTTCTAACAATATAAGTTTTTCAAGAGTACTCAAATCCAATGCCGTCAGATTACTGTTTACAGCCAAAAGCGCCCATAGTTCCTTACAGCCAGTTACATCTATGCTTTCAAACTGGTTAAAATTAGCCATAATATATTCAAGCTTCTTTAATCCGCTGACATCTAAACCTGTCAATTGATTATCACTGCACTCAAGTACTCGTAAATTTGTCAGCTTCCGTAAATCTAAATTACCTGTGACTTGATTAAGTGAAAAGTTAAGTACTTCTAATTTAACATTTTTTTCACCAACTATTAACCCTGTAATGCCGCCGTTAATATTGTTACCATAAGATCCGCCGCCTGTAAATACGACAAGCTCATCTAATTCGCTTATATCGATTACACCATGCATTCCGACGCTATTCATCCAAAGCAATTCAATACGATAACCGTTATTACTGCTAACCCAATCAATACCAATATTTTCAGAAGCAATCCATGATACAGGGAAATAATCAAATCCATTCGCCGTATATGCTTTCTTGAGAGCCAAACCATTCATTGTATTGTTATCTATTATTGCATTAACGACCGCTAAATCGCCGACGTTGTAGGTACCCGCGGGATGTTCGTAATATCCGTTGCGCTGTGGATGGAAGACGAAATTTTGTCCGTTCCAATTAATATTTTTTCCTATAACGGCATCTTCCGATTCTAAGTTATTTACATCAAGATTAATGTAATTACCTCCTGCATTCGTAAAAGAATCAGGATGAAGAATAACCTCCGTAAAAAAGTTCCACTGTGCCGAAAGACTATATAGCGAACTCATATTACTTAAATCCAACGTACCTGATAATTGTGTACTAAAGCAAAATAATACAAACAAATCAATATCGCCAAAGACTATATTAGTAAGTTCCCAGTTATTTCCGCAGTTAAGGATTTTTAACTCTTCCAATTCACTTACATCTAATGTATCGAATAAATCTATGTTTTCCAAATCTAAAGAGAAAATCCGCCTATCCGTATCACCGTCGTCCCCTGTCCATTCAACATGAGCCGACCACTCACCGGGTACCTGAGAGCCATCCTGCGGCGCTTGCGGTAAATTCAAATTCATCGCATCAATAATTCCGTTGAAAACAGCTATATCGCCGATATTAAATTCTCCCGCTTGCGCGAACATTTTTATTGCAACAATATCGTCCGCTTCGTCTTCCTCTAAATCTTCATCAATTAAATTTTCATCTATTAAATCTTCGTCATCATCTGAATCATCAACATTGTCCGCATCATCCGTGTCATATACATCAAAAGCATCCGCACCCCCAAGTTCATCGGCCCATCCCGATATACTAGTCCCAAATGTTGCAAATGCCAATGTCAGAGCCAATGCCAACGCCAACAAACCTCGTAGTCTCTTCTTCATATTCTCTCCTTCCATACTCTCAAACAACTTCCTACTCACCCCAGTCTAACATCTTAAAACGTTAAATCGGTAGACAAAATGTAGACTTTTCCATTTTTTGGAAAAGCCATTGCCCTGCCAAATTACAAAAAACTAAAAATAACCAAACAATCTCTTGACTACATCCCAACAAAAAGGTTATTATTCTCAATATAGCCCAAAACAAGGAGACAACGTGGACATAAAAAACGAAAAACAAATCCTAACCGCCAAAGTCTTAACCAACATAATGGAAGCCGAAAGTTTCGAACAATACTACACTACCAACAAGGAGGTTTTTAACGCCCCCTCTCTAAAGCAACACCTCGCTGATTTACTAAGCAATAAGGAAATCTCATTGGCTAGGCTCTTCCGCGACCTCGACATTGAAAAAAACCTTGGCTACCACATTTTCTCAGGCAAACGAAACCTAACCCGAGATAATGCCCTAAAACTGGCTCTCGGACTTTCCCTCACCATAGACGAAACACAACGCCTGTTATTAATCTCCGAAAACAGCGAACTCTACGCCAAAATCCCCCGTGATGCCGCCGTCCTTTATTCACTCTGCCATAACCTCGGGTACCGCGAAACACAGAACACCTTATATAATTTAGAGATTAATATACTTGGCGAGAATGTTAGTGCCGATACCAATAAATAACTATTGCTTTTTTTCTAATTATAAGCTACACTTATGTTACCTGAATAAGTTATGAGTTACGAAATTATGCGAACGGATTCTTTATCCTGTTCGCATAAAGTGTTTATTGAACAATTATTACAGGTTCACATAATATTTCGGCAATTATTACACCAAAACGTAATAATGTCATAAATAAGGAACCTGCACCATGCGGAGGAAAACATACCATGTTACGCCAAAAACTGAATCGCACTCTATCCATCTTGCTGACTTTTGTGCTACTCTTCTCACTTGCACCGACATCGTTGCGGGCAGACGACGCAAATGACGGCTTGCCTTTAGCACTTCCGGCAACCATCACCGCCTTTGCACCGCTGGGAGATACCGCTAACCAAACCGTACCCTATGCCGCCGACATAACGGAACTTATCTTGCCCCAAACGCTGACGGCGATCATCGACGGTGATGAAGATAACCCCGTAACTGTCGCAGTCACATGGGATAGCGAGCCGTTATTTGACGGTTATCAGCCGGGCGAATATATCTTAAGCGCTACAGTAAATAACGGCGATTATATCATGGACATCGCGCCGCCCGTGATTGTCGTAACAGTTGAGAACATAGACCAAGACGGCGGTTTCTTGCAACCTGCGGACGATCAACCCCTTGATCTGCCGGCGGTCGTCACCGCCTTTGAACCGCTGGGAGATACGGCTAACCAAACCGTGCCATATGCCACCGACATAACGGAATTAGATTTACCCCAAACGCTTATTGCCATCATCGACGAAGATGAAGATAACCCCGTAACTTTCGCGGTCACATGGGAATGCGAACCTGAATTTGACGGCTATCTGCCCGATGAATACATATTCACCGCCGCGGTTGACATCGGCGATTATATCATGGATATAGCACCGCCGACGATTACGGTGACAGTCGAGGGCTTAGACCCTGACGGCTTCTTTATGCCAATTATGCCGCTTGCGAACAACACACGGGAAATCACTATTGCTATGCATGACAGCGCCGGTGATGGCTGGGATGGAAACGGCGCTCTCAAAATATTTATAAACGGAACGGAAGCCCATCAAACAAAGGTTTATAATTCGACGGCTCTCAACAACCCTAGTGGTCAACGCCAGCGTAACATTTTTACTTTTGAGGTAAATACCAACGACGCTGTTCAACTTTACTGGGTTGCCGGCTCTGCTCAAAGTGAAAACGCTTTTGCGGTTTATTACAGTGACGCTCCGCCGTCAAGCGCGTTTGTTCCGGCCGGCAGCGGTCACAATAACTGCGCAAGTGAGATATTATTTTGCAGGCATTATAGCGGGCTGACAAGCGCCGCTAACGGAGAATTACTATTTACACTCTCGTCCGTCAAAATTAATATTTCGGGCACTTCGAACTGGACTTTAGCAAGCGGCTATTCCGCTCCCGCCCCCCTGTCTGTGACGATTGTGAACGGCAGTAATGATACGCTTACGGACGTAAACGCAACGATTACGGGTTTAAATGCCGATGCGTTTTCATTAGACTTAGGCTCTTTTACTTCCTCGGTTTCGGCCGGTGAACAAACCTCGTTATTCGCTTCGCCTAATGAAGGTTTAACAACAGGTTATTATTCGGCAGTGCTAACCGTTACGGCAGGAAACACTACCCAAGTAGTGCCTCTAAAATGCGCTGTGGATATATCAGGCTTCGGATTGATATTCAGTCCGAATAACGGAAACCTGAGAAAAACAGGCGGAGACCCTCTCGTTCTTGCCGACTACGGTATGACTTGGAACAGCGCAACGTCTACGCTGACAATGGAAAACCTAAAGTTTATGTCAAGTAATGCTATTGCAATGACGATCGAAAGCGGTGCAAATGTAAAACTTAATCTTATCGGGGATAACGAACTGACGAGCGTGTACCAGGGAAGCGGTCATACAAACGGATTGTTTACCCAAGCCATCACTATCGGCGGTTCGGGGACGCTTACGGTACGCGCAGGTACCGGCTCCGGTAACTCTAACAGCGACAGAAGCGCGGGGATACGCAGCAGCGGTAATATGACTATCAACAGCGGCACAATCAATACATACGGCGGTGTCGGAGGACGTCTGTCAAACGGAATGTGGGTTAATGGCGTTCTAACCATCAATGACGGCGTTATCAATGCATATGCCGATACAACACTTAATAATCATGAAAGCACGGGGATTTCAGCCGAAACGGGCCTTAATATGAATGGCGGGAGGATTTATGCTGATTGTAAACCTGCCGCAAATTTTTCCAGCGGCTTTTACTCGTATAGCGGTTATATTAAAATCAACGGCGGCAC
>WQST01000063.1 GCA_009787745.1 Lachnospiraceae bacterium | reverse complement strand
ATTTCCTATTTTTCAGATTAAATGAACCCTTTATTTTTGCCATTTCTCATACTAAGTGCAAGCGAGGTTTCCACTGTTGCACTTACTTTGGGAATTTACGTGTTTTTTTAAAATGTTTTTTCACCCCATTTACCGCTAAAATAAACCGACGATTTTTCGCGCAATTAAAGAACCGCCCTGCCGAGACATAGCGGCTCTTAATTTACAGGTAATATTAACCTTTTACAGCTCCTGCGGCAACACCCTTCGTGATTTGCTTTCTGAAAACGAAATAGAAAATCAAAATAGGGACGACCGAGATTGATAAGGTGGTAAATAGCTTTCCGTAGTCTGAGCCTAACGAACCCGCATAGCGCCCGACTGCTGCCGGAATTGATTTTAATTGGTCGCCGACCGTCAGCAAATTCATCAGGATGAACTCATTCCAGGTAGCCGTAAAAGTAATAATAGCAAGCGTTACCGAAACAGGGGTACACATCGGAAAAATGATGCTGATAAACGACCGTATGTAACCCGCGCCGTCAATCCGCGCCGATTCAATCAATTCATCAGGGATATTTCTGATGAAGTCCGTACACAAGTATATTGCCATCGGCAAGCCCAAACCGATATATGGAATTAATATGCCCAGCCTTGTATTTAGCAACCCGACAGAATTTACCATCAAAAAGATGGGAATTAAGATCGACTGAATCGTAAGAAGTATTCCGACGATGAAGAGGCCATATATAAGCTTCGTTACTTTAAAATCAAATTTTGCAAAAGCATAACCCGCCATATTCGCCAATACTACTACGAATACTACGGTTATAATCGAATAAAGAATGCTATTGCCAAAGAAAACCTTAAAACCTGTCAACCCCCCCGGCGGACTCCAAACAGCAGGGTAATTATCAAAGTACCAAACGGCAGGCAAGGACAGTTTGTTGGTCGTCATATAAACCTGCCTTGATTTAAACGACTGAATTATCAGCCAAAAAATCGGATAAATGGCCATTATTGTAAATATGCTCATTATTATATATATAATAACCTTGGAAATAAATGATAAGATTGGATTATTTTTTTTGATTTCCATGTTTATGCCTCCCCATCTTTGAACATTTTACCCAGACATTGAGTAATAACAATCAACACTAAGCAGATAAGTACCATGACGGTAGAAATGGCATTGGCGACCGGATAATTAGGCGACCCTTTAAAAGCCATATCATACATGAACATTGACAGTACCTTTGTTTGCCCCGCAGGCCCGCCGCTGGTCATTGAATAAATCAAATCATATGTCCTTAAAGAACCTGATATCGCCAGAATCGCACATGTTAAAATTTCATTAATCATTGCGGGTAAAATAATACGCCCCAAAACCTGGCTTTCTTTAGCGCCGTCAATTCTGGCCGCTTCAATAATCGCAGGATCGATCCTTTGCATATGGGCCATGAATATTATCATATAAAATCCTGTAAACATCCACAATACTACCAGTAATACCGCCATCATCGGTCTTGTACTGATTGTGAACTGCACCGTTGGATCAATCATTTTCCTGACTTCCATCAGCACCGAATTTGAATTAATAATAAACGCGTTAAAAAGGACACCGATAATAATCGGTGAAATTACGTAAGGTAAGAAAATCATTGATTGAAAAAATCCTGAGCCGCGTTTAATAATATTTCGGGTCAGGATATATGCCAGTATAAAGCCAAGAGGAATTTGTCCGAAGACAGATATGGCGACAAGATACATATTGTTCTTTAGTGCGCTATAAAAAGCACCCGTCGGCTCAGTAAACATCCATACGTAACTCTGAAAACCGACCACTTCCCAGTCAACACTTCCCGCACCCAAAATTTTACCGCCGTTATAATTGGTCAAGCTTAAGATAATAGAAAAGATTGTCGGAAAGCCAACGACCAGCAGATAAATGATTAAGGCGGGTAAAACTAATATCGTATACGAAATCCTCTTTTGTCCTTTTATAGTCATGTAGCCTTTCCTCCATCCAATATAATATTTTATTTAATATGTGGGTGGCCATTAGCCACCCACAATATTTTTATTGAAATTCTACAAAACTTTGATAATTGCTTACTGTGATGCACTCCAGCTTTCAAAAGCGGCTTGAACATTATTAGCTACTTCTTCAGCAGTCATCGTTCCCAAACCAAGAGCTTGGAGACCTTCATTAAGAGGAGTGAAGACAGGACTTTCGAATACGCCGTCAACAACAACCGTCGCTTTGTCATAATCGTTGCCCATTCCTGCTAATGCAACTTGGAGAGGTTCTAAAGTAAGTGCGCCGAAATTAATATCGGTTCTGGTCGGAGTCGAGATACCGCCGGTGCGAAGTCTAAATTCCTGAACTTCTTTACCAACAAGCCATTTAATTAATGTCCATGCAGCTTCTTCTTTGACGGAACCTGATTCGATATTTGCATTCATTCCCCAACCTGTACCGAGTACAGCCGAGTTAGTTCTGCCGGGAATTGCTACGCCGGGAAGATCAATTTCAGGGAAAACGGTAATTTCGAAATTAGCTTGTCTGCTTGGATCGATTAAAGCTTCACCTGTCGTTCCGTCTGTGATGAAAGCACCGACACGCCAGTCGCCGTCGATATAATAAGCACCGCCATTGGTCGCAAAACGACCCGGGCCTTCGCCGTAGTCAAGAGCAAGTGATGCTTGTGCTAAAACACCGTCGTCATACATTTGTTTAATGAAGTTAAGTGATGCAATAACTGCGGGGTCAGTCCAGTTGGTTTCGCCTGACAGGATTCTCTCATCCCAGTCTTCGCCCATGAAGCGACCAATTACTAAAGAGTAAAGGCATGACTGCATAACCCATTCTGAAAGGTTCGGCATAATTACACATTCATAACCTGCATCGCGTAAAATGGGAACCTGAGCTGCCAGTTCCGAATAAGTTTTCGCAGGTGTAAGGCCTACTGCGTCAAGAACTTCTTTGTTTACGATGAACATATTCGTGGCGGTAACTCCTTGAGGGAGCATTGCCAGATAGTTGTTGGCTTGGCCAAACGGATCAAGGGCTAACGGAACATAGGTTGAGCCAAGGCCGTCACGTGCTGCTAAAGGTGTTAAATCTTTAAGCAGTTTTTGTGTGTGAAGAGTGGTTGAACGACCTGACGGCCAGCAATAGGTAACATCAGGAAGAGCGCCTGCGGCGGCATAAGCTTCGATTGATTGGTGATAAGCTTCTTCGAATTCGTCAAATCTGTTAATTTTGATATTCGGATATGCTGCTTCAAAAGCTGCCCAAACTACTTCTAACTCTTCGATAGCACCTGCTTCTGACATGTCAATGTAATTAAGAACACTAAGTTCAACAATTTCATCGCCTAAATCAACGGGTGCAGGGGCGGGAGCATCTGAGTTCGCCGATGAATTGGACGAGGTGTCAGGTGTGCCGGTGGTGGTGTTACTGCTGTTGTCGTTACTGCCACAACCTGCTAACAAAGTAGCAACCATGGCTGTTGAGAGTAAAATACTTAATAACTTTTTCTTCATTTCTTCCTCCTATAAAATAAATGATTGTAAAAAAGACCCTACCTTGTATTTATAACATAGTTTGTACTATTGTGTCAACTAAAACAATTGTATATATTGTCGGGTTTTTGATTTAAATTAAACCGTAATATAGTAATTATTAGCAAACATTACCAAACATAACTCTCTCGATTTGTAAGCTTTCTACAAATTATCGAAGTGTTTGGTGTCTTTTTGCATAAATGTTAATCTACGGTATGGGAGCGGCGGGAAAACCGGTAAAATCAGGCTGACGTCCTGAACGCAGCGAAGGATCCTGCACTTATGATAAGATTTGCTGAAATTCTTCGCCATATGGCGCAAAATGACAGAAATGGTGACGACAAGAAAACTCTTAAAACAATAATAACGCATGTTATTTATTTTGCATTCAGGCATTATCTATTTTATAATATTTGTATGTCTTTTGTAACTAAAGGAAAAACCGCATGAAATATATAATCCGTCTCTTCAAATTTGCAAAGCCTTGGTATGGCTATATACTCATCTCCACGATTGCGCTTCTCATTGCTTCGGCGATTAACCTTTATACGCCCTTTGTGATTAGGCAAATAATCGCGATGATGGAATCGGGCGAATATATTAACGGGATTAATACGATTACTCAACTAGCATTACTGCTTTTGGGTCTTTTCGCTATTCGGGCGCTATGCCAGTTTCTGACAGGATATCTGTCACATGTGGCCTCTTGGCGCTTGGTGGCGAAAATTCGCAGTCAACTATACAATCATTTTCAAAAACTCTCGATGAATTACTACCATGATAAGCAAACAGGGCAACTAATGTCACGGGTTATCAACGATACCGCGACTTTTGAAAATATGATCGCCCACGCCATCCCCGACTTGGTAATCAATATTATTACTTTAGCGGGTGTTCTGCTGATATTACTCTTTATCAATCCTCTTTTAGCCGTTTTAGTTTGTGTCCCGATACCGTTTCTGGCACTAATGTTATTTATTTTGAAAAAAATCCGCAAGTATTTCCGTGTCGGACAGGAAAAAATTGCCGAACTTAACGGAATTTTGCAGGATAATTTTTCTGGGATTAAAGAAATTCAAGTTTTCAATAAGCAAACTCATGAACATGACCGCGTTGAAAACAAATCCCGCGAATACTCTTCCGCTTTAATCAAAGCTTTATTTTTCTCGGGTATCTTAAATCCGACGGTCGGGTTTATTACTTCGGCCGGCACGATTATTGTTTTGGTTGCGGGGCCGATGCTGGCAATCAGCAGCGGCTTAAAAATTTCCGACGTTGTGGCGTTCCTGCTTTATCTCAATTTATTTTATGCGCCGATTTCGCAGCTGACGAGAATTGTTGAAGATTTGCAAATGGCCTTGGCAGGGGCGGAACGGGTTTTTGAGATTTTAGATACCGAACCCGGTATTCATGATAAGCCCGGTGCGCAGAATGCCGCGAAATTATCGGGACAGCTTAGTTTTAATAATGTCTCGTTTGGCTATAAAGATGAAATGATCGTGCTTGACAATGTCAGTTTTTCGGTAAACCCGGGTGAAATGATAGCCATCGTTGGTCCGACAGGAGTGGGGAAAACGACGATTTCGGCTTTAATCACGCGTTTTTATGACCCTGACGAGGGGCAAATCACGATGGACGGGATTGATATCAGTAATATGACGCTTTTAAGCTTAAGGAATAATTTAAGCTTAGTTTTACAGGATGTGTTCTTATTTAACGGAACGATTACGGAAAATATCGCTTACGGCTTTGAAGGCGCTACTACCGAGCAAGTCAAAAATGCCGCGAAAGCCGCTTGCATTCACGACTATATCGATTCCTTGCCCGAAGGTTATGACACTGTCATCGGCGAACGCGGTGTCCGCTTGTCAGGGGGGCAAAAACAGCGCATCTCGATTGCAAGATCGATTTTACGCAATTCTCCGATTTTAATCCTTGATGAGGCTACTTCGGCCGTCGATACGGAAACGGAACTGGAAATCCGAAAAGCGATTAGCTCGATTGCGGGAACACGCACTTTAATCGTGATTGCGCATCGCCTTTCGACCGTTCGTCAGGCGGATAAAATTATCGTTCTTGACAATGGGCGAATCGTCGAGCAAGGCAACCATAATGATTTGATGAAGCAAGAAGGGGTGTATGCTAAACTCTGCGGGATTCAGGAGTTTGTGTGAAGGGGTCTAAACATCCGCAGTTTTTAATTTCTGCATCTTAAGCATCTTCTTACAAAAATGATAAGCAGGAATCAGGAAGGCGATGGCTAAGAGCCATGCCAGCGGCCCTGAGAGCGATGCGCCGACGAAGCCGAAAAACGGGACGAAAACAAAAGCCGCTATAATTCTGGCGAGCATCTCGCAAACCCCCGCTACCATCGCAAGCGTCCCGAAGCCCATGCCCTGAATCAAAAAGCGATAAATCATAACCAATGACAACGGAATAAAAAACGCGGTACTTATCCGCAAAAACAGCACGGCGCCACTCAAAATATACCGATCCGCCTCTTCGACGAACAGCGAGCATATTGCTTCGCCAAAGAACCAAATAACCGCATAAGCAAGCACCGAATAAACCGACGCTAAAATAACACTTGCTTTTATTCCTTTATCAAGGCGATCCAAATGCCCTGCGCCGACATTTTGCCCGCCGTATGTCGCCATAGAATTACCCAGTGATTCAAGAGCGCAACTGAAAAAGATGCTGACTTTTACCGCGACGGAAATCGAAGCGGCGGCGGCGGAACCCAGCGTATTGATTGCGGTTTGCATGACCACCGACCCGATGGCGGTAATCGAATATTGAAGCCCCATCGGGATGCCCATTTTTAGTAGCGCAATGCAAAGCGGCGTTTGCCACTTAAATTCATCCTTTTCGATGCGCAAAAACGGATATTTCTTAAACAGCAAAATCCCGCACAGAACCCCTGATGTTAGTTGCGAAATAACCGTCGAATAAGCCACTCCCGCAATTCCGTTCGCGAAACCGATTACAAAAACAATATCCAGAATGATATGCAAAATCGAAGTTATAATCAGGATTTTCATCGGTGTTTTGGAATCACCGATTGCACGCATGACGCCTGCCGTCAAATTGAACAGAAAGAAAGTCGGGATACCGCAAAAAATGATAAAAATATATGTATAAGCAAAATCATATATCTCAGGCGGTGTTTTCATCATTCTCAGGATTGTACCGCAAAGTAATAACGTCACGGCCGTAATAATAATCGCAAAAATAATCGCAAGCCAAATACCGTTCGCAATGAAACGGCGCATCATTTTATAGTCGCCCGCACCGAATTTTTGCGCGACGGGAATCGCGAAACCGCTGCAAAGCCCGACACATAAGCCAATTATCAGGAAATTAATCGAACCTGTGACTCCGATACCTGCCAAAGCATTAGCCCCGATAAAACGACCGACGACGACCATGTCAACAATATTATAGAATTGTTGCATCAAAAATCCCAGCAAAAGGGGGACGGAAAAATTAAAAATCAGCCGCATCGGCGACCCTTCCGTCATATTTTTGGCGCTGTCTTTTACCTTTGTTTGCTCACCGTTCACTTCTTATTACCTTTTTTCGATTTAATTAAAGAACTGACCAAAACTAAAACCGTTCCCTTCAAAAGCGCTATATCACCGAGATTAAAGACCATTTTCCCGAGCTTCCCTTTTACGTTAAAACTAAAATAATCAACAACATATTTACGCTTTACGCGGTCATAGGTATTTGAGTAAGCACCGCCGATTTGAAGCGACAACCCTGTTTTCATAAGCGGATTATTTTCTTTTATCAGCACATAGATATATTGAATTGTCAATAACGCACCGGTAAACAAAGATAATTTCGCAATCTTCGCTTGATGCGCGTCGGCTATATTAAATGACAGGCCGCGATTATGATGTTTACCGCCAATTATGAATTTCCCTTCGCGCTTTTCAGGTTCATCTAAACAGACCCATTTCTCAACATGGTTTTTTATCCCCATATCAATCATAAAAGTTACCGCCGCTAAAAGAATGTACTTAATATTTTTCATTTTTACCCCCAAGAGCAATTGTAATAAACAATGGAATTACCAAAAATAATCCGTAAATGTAACGGAATTGGCCGCTTACAGGCGATGCTATACAAGTCAGCCACAATAACAGCATCGGTATAAAGCTTATTAAAAGCCGATAGCTCTTTTTTAATAATAACACAAGTGCCATAATAATGGTAAGCCAAACCGCAAAACCAATACTTACCAACATCGAAATTGCAGGTATCGTCCTGATTACAAATATACCTGACAGTGCATTTTCAACAAATGACGGGACGATATTCCAGGAATAAAAGTTATAGTCATTTTCTTCTATTCTCCCCGCCCTGATTCCGCCATCGAAATCGGGATACCAATAACCATGCGTATGACATAAAAATGCATCAATATAGGAGAGCGGATATTTCGTAAATAACCGCGCCCAAAGCGCCAAATATGAACGGGAATTTTGCCGAAATTCATTTTCATCAAAAACACCGCTGACCTTGATGGTGTCCGAATTAGTCGAAATATATAATTCAGGAAGCTTCTCAAACGGCAAAATCGCCGAAATAATTTCCCTATCTTCATCTGAAATCGTCTCGCCATGGTCTTTTACTGCCCGCGCAATCTGCTGTAACGGCAACGATAAGGCTTCGCCAACGGAACCCTGCCTAACCTTCAACGCCGATTCGATAATTTGCATCGAGAAAAAGGAAAATGCGAATACGCCGATAATTATTAAGATACTTTTCCAATATTTGCGGAGTAAAACCGGTAACAGCGGTAAAAATATCACCAAAATATAAAGCCCGTTATTACGTGTGAGGAATAAGAAAACACATAGCAAACTATAAATAATGATATTTTTCTTTTGCTTAAAAAATTCATTCGGCTGTGAAACCATTTGAATCGTTTTCAGCGTAAGCAACATTAAAACGACGCTAAAGAGAGTATCTTTCCACATTACAATCGAATAGAAACCATGAACGGGGTACAGCATAAAGTATAATAGCGTTATCGTCCGTATGCGATTTCCCGCATTATATTCTTCCATCCAAGCAATAACATCGGAAAACGCCGCCGCCATTATAAACATTTGAAAAATTGAATGAAGCAGTAAACCGATACCCGCGGAACCAAAAAGAAGCCCGAGGCGGTAAAAGAAGCCTGTTATTGCCGTCGTAAAAATGGGATGATGGTTTGAAAGCGGGGTATCACCGACCACCTGCGCAATTTGAAAAAATGTATCTATATTTATAAACCCCGGGAGATAGACGATTAAATAGGGTAACCAGCATAAAAAAATCACAAAAGTTCGCATCAGTAAAGATTTTCTGCTATTATCCAAAAGGCGAATTTTCTTTTCTTCCGCATTATTTAAATCAATCTTCGTTATCTTATCAAATAAAATCTTAAGAAGCGCATAAAAAGTAAGCGTAATCCCCATGAAAGCGATAATGTACTTCAAAAATGAAGTTAAGGAATCGGTAATCGGAGCAAGGCTGTCAAAATTATTGATACTGAATCCGATAATGTAAAAGAATGAAAAGAATGTTGCGGCACAGAAGGAAATTTTCTCTGTACGCCGTTCTCTGACCATCTGCGCATGATAAAAGAGCAAACATAAGGCGAAGAAAATACAGAGCCATTTGACACTGTTACCTGAAAAACCGCTAAAAAAATCGGCAATTATCTCCGCCCCGCCTACTAGCGTACCGCCGCCTTCCAAGCGCTGTGTAATCGAATAGCCTTCAATGCGAAAATCATCAATCGATTTCAAATGGTTTAAATCAACATTAAGCGAAAGCGTTGCGATGAAAGCGCAGATAGCGATTAGAAAACGGTTTTTGATACTATTCAATGTTTTAACCTCGATAACACGTGTTATTCAATTTAATATGTCATTCTGAGCGCGGCGAAGGTTCTCGGTTCTTGGATAGCCGAAGGATAGCTTTCGCTTTGCTCAGGATGACATTTTGAAAATTAATTATTTTCTTTTGCCGCAATCACTGCCGCTAACTTCTCGGTTAAACCGGGCAGGATTTTTTTGTAGTCGCCGACGATACCGTAGTCAGCTACATCAAAAATCGGGGCGGTTTCGTCTTTATTGATCGCAATGATTAAATCAGACTCTTCCATTCCTGCTAAATGCTGAATCGCTCCTGAGATTCCGACAGCGAGATATAAGTTCGGGCGAACTGTTTTACCTGTTTGGCCAACTTGCAAATCTTTGGGTTTCCATCCTGCGTCAACTACCGCACGGGAGCAACTGACGGTTCCGCCGATTGCTTTCGCCAACTCGTCTAGCAGTGCGAAATTCTCCGGCCCGCCGACTCCGCGGCCGCCTGAAATAAGGATTTTCGCATCCATGATATCAACGGCGTTGGCTACCGCCTTAACGATGTCCATGATTTCAACATAGTTAACGTTCTCACTAAAGCCGGGATTAAATTCTTCGATAACCGCTTTTAAGCTATCATCTTTCTTAAGCTTCTGCATAACACCCGGGCGGACAGTCGCCATTTGCGGGCGATGCTCGGGGCAGGCAATCGTAGCGATTGTGTTACCGCCGAAAGCAGGCCTGGTCATAAGCAATTGATTATGCTTCGTTTCTTTGCCGGGAATCGGATTAAGCGGAAAATCACCGATATCAAGCTGGGTACAGTCAGCGGTCAGCCCTGTATGGACACGAGCGCACACACGCGGAGCCAAATCACGCCCGATTGCGGTCGCACCAACTAAGAAAACATCCGGTTTATATTTTTCGATAACTGCCGAAAGGGCTTGGGTATAAGGTTCGGTACGGTATTCGGAAAGCACGGGATCATCGACTAAGATGATTTTATCCGCGCCGTAAGCCGCTAAACGGTCAGCCTGACCTTTAATATTGTGACCGAGTAAAACTGCCGTCACTTCGGTATTTAAATCTTTTGCCAGCCTTTTGCCTTCGCCAATCAGCTCCAGTGCAATTCCGCCTACGACATTATCAACTTGCTGCGCAAAGACAAATACGCCTTTATAATCTGAAATGTTCATTCTTTCCTCCATATATTAAAATCCATGTTTGCCAATACCTGCGAATTTGGGCGCAAGCACAAATTTGCATCCCGAATCTTCGATTCGGGGGGTGAAGCTTTAATAATTCTTAGACTTGGTTCTTTCAAGTCTTAGAATTATTCTTCACACTACATACTTTTCTTTGAGCTTGTTAACGATATAGTCAATGGATTCCGCGGCATCGAGGTTGACTTTTTCGCCTGCCCCTTTGCGAACTTTGTCGGAAGCTTTGGCGATTTGTGTCGGTGAACCTTTTAAGCCTAAATTGGAATCTTCGACATTAATCAATCTATCGCGGCCCCAAACGGTAATTTCGGCTTTACAAGCGTCGAAAATGCCGCCGGGTGTCATATAGCGGGGTTCATTGAGTTCCGCTAAAGCTGTCAGTAAGCAAGGCATTTTTGCTTTGATGACATGATAACGGTCGTCATATTGACGGTGGATGATGATGTAATCGCCGTCGATTTTGATTTCCTGCGCATAAGAAATAACGGGGATATTCAAGTGTTCGGAAAGCTGCGGCCCAACCTGAGCGGTATCGCCGTCGATCGCCTGACGCCCTGTGATGATTAAATCATATTCGAGGTTGCGGATGGCGCCTGC
>WQST01000062.1 GCA_009787745.1 Lachnospiraceae bacterium | reverse complement strand
ATTTTGCAGGAATTGATGGAGAGTGTGGTATTGGTCGGCACGGCGACAAGGCTTTTAGAAGCCGATTACACTGCCGCCGGAAAGACCGGCTCCGCCGAGTTCGGATTAGTTAAAGGGGAGAGTCACGCTTGGTTTACAGGATATGCCCCTGCGGAGGATCCGCAAGTATGCGTAACGGTAATCATCGAAGGCGCAGGCTCGGGCGGAGATTACGCCGTTCCCATTGCGAAGCGGATATTTGATGCGTATTTCCGGTGAACACATTAGGGCGGCATCAAGGGTTTTACACAATACTCTGAATATCTAAATGCTCATTAATACTCAAATCAAGAAACAACCCTTCGGGATTTTTAACAATCGGTCTTGAAATCGGGTCGTCTTTTATCTTAATAATCTCACAATTTTGCCCATTGCTTAAAAGAACCGAATTGCCGACCATGTTCTTCGCAATATTAAAACAAATCGGGCGGATAATCACTTCGTCGAATTTATAAAAACCCATTTCCTCGAAACTGGCGATAACATGGAAGGGATGCTTGGATTGCCTGTACATCCGCGCCGAAGTCATTGCTTCATAGGCATCGATAACCGCGATTAATTTCGCGTATTTATTAATTTGGCTGCCTTTTAATTTCGACGGATAACCGGTTCCGTCACAGCGTTCATGGTGTTGCAGCGTAGCTTTGATAATATGTTCGCTAAGTTGCATATCCTTTAATAAATCGAACCCAATCATCGTATGCGTCCTGATTTTCATAAACTCAACATCGGTCAGTTTCTCAGGTTTCCAAATAAGCGCGTAAGGAAGCTTTAACTTGCCGATATCATAAAGGAAACCGCATTGGACAAGGGTATTGGTCTCAATCGGCGACATATCGAGCCACGATGCGAAAACGCCCGCGATTAACGCGGAATTAAGGCAATGAACATGTGTAAGGTCGTCCTCGCTTGCCTGCATATTATAAAGATAATCAAGAATATGGTTTTTATTCGGCACATGTTCGGTAAGTTCCTGATAAAACTGCATCAGCATACCGATCGAAATAGGGGTATTATTTTGGATGAAATTGTGCATTTTTTGTTTGTAGGCTATCATGATTCGGTTATATACTTCATTGAAGCGGATAAACCCTTGGCTTAGCCGCGTTTTCTCATAATATGTCGTGGCAAAATCGACCTCTTCCATGATGGTCAGAGCCATCACGGAATAAAAATTTAGCTTTTTAATAACATTGGCATCAACCGTAGTACCTGCGGCAATAATCATCTCGTTTTGATAATTAAATATATCATAAGCAATTATCATTCCCTGTCTAAGAGCCATAGTTGCGATATTTTTCATTGGCTGATACCTTTCTGAATCAATATTTGATATCTATACTATACTTTATTCGTGCCGTTTTTGCAACGAACGATTTTTCTGCTTGGAAAACTAAATAAAATCATGTTATAATAACTTCGATATGATAAAATTCTATAAACATCTATATATAGGTGAATCAATTAAAAATCCGGAGAAAGTCAAATGGAAGCTGAAAGTAAATGCCGGACAGCTAAGTATTTTTGTTATTACCTTAGCGGAAGGGAGCGATCAGCTTGAATTTTATCATGCCGCTTTTTTGAAGCAGAAGATTTTGCGAAAGCATCTGAAGCCGTATGTTGTCGGAATCGCCGGAGGGCGTGAAGAAGCTTTTTTAATCATTGAAGGAATCGTATCGGAGTGCTTTGAAGCGACAGGCGATGCGAACCTAAAAAATTATTTGTTAGAAATCAAGCAGGATCTTAAAGAATGATTATTATTTCTATTTTAAAAGTGATAGGAATTACCTTACTCGTAATACTTGGTACTTTAGTCGTGCTTTTGTTACTTGTCCTTTTCGTGCCGTTTGTTTATAAAGCAAACGGGTATCGCAAAGAAGGAATGGATGCATATATTTGCGTAAACGCCCGTGTCAGCTGGCTGTTTCGCTTGGTCAGGGTAATTTTTACTTATCCCGGTAAGCCGCAGATAAAGGTAAAACTACTTTTTTTTACAATCTATAATTCGGAACGGAAAGAAAAAAAGAAATTAAGGAAAACACAGAAAAATAAAGGAAAAGACTCAGGCGAAAAGAAAGAAGACGGCAAAAAAGAAAAATCGCGAAAAGAAGAGCGTCAAATAAGAACGTTAACGATAGAAGAATCCGTGCAAGAAGAGGTTGAAACAGCCTCAGACGGCACCGAAAACACCGGAGAGTCAAGCAAAACTCCATTTTTTAAATCACTAAAAGAAAAAATTATCAGCTTTTTTGAAAAAATCCGCTTAACAATTTTGGAATTTTGTGCTAAAATTAAAAATGCTAACTCTCAATATGAGAAATTGACTTCGGAGATTAATTATTACATCGGGATATGGAATTCGGAAGAATGTCAAAGGGCACTGGCTCTTTGCGTAACGAAACTTAAGCGAATCCTGAAAAGCATCATGCCGAAGGTATTCCGCTTAAATCTCGTCATCGGGACAGGCGACCCCGCGTCGCTGGCGAAGATTTTAGAAATATATAGTATTATATATCCCTATGTCGGGAAAACTATAATTGTTATTCCCGATTTCGATAATTCAGTTATTTACGGTGATTTTTTGATCCGTGGCAGGGTTACCTCTTGGATAATTCTGTGGAATGCATTTAGACTATACCGTGACAGGAACATTCGCAAGGTAATCGCAATGTTTCGCAAAGATTAGACTTTAAGGGAGGAAATCTAGTGGCAGACAATAATTTTAACGGAGTAATCGATTCGTTGATGAAAGGAATGAACACCGTCCTGTCAGCCAAAACAATCGTTGGTGAACCGACCCGAATCGGAGATACTATTATCCTGCCGTTTATGGATATGACTTTCGGCGTCGCCGCCGGAGCCAGTGCCGGGGATAAGAAGAACGGCGGAGCAGGTGCGTTCAGCGGCAAGCTGACCCCCAGTGCGGTGCTGGTCATCAAAGATGGGCAAACGAAGCTTGTGAATATTCGTAATCAGGATTCACTCACAAAGATACTGGATATGATTCCCGATTTGGTGGATAAGTTTACGAAGCCGAAAGAGGATATTATCGCTGATGAGGAAGCGGTTGAAATAGCTTTTCCTGAAGAGAATAAATAGCGTAAACTACGGGGTCAAGCATTAATCGCAGGTGAACCGCATAGAATAAATAAAGGATTTCGGTGAGGTTTTAATGCGCAATAAGCAAAAGATGATTGGGTTTATCGCGTTTTGGATAGCTGTCGGCATGTTGGTGATGTTTTTTTTAGTCAACCGGTTCGTTGCTTTAATTATTATTTCGTTATTGTTATTAATCGGTTATAATTTTTACTTTAGCAGCATAAAGTAAATAGTTTTAGAAGGATAAAATCTATGGATACGATCAAAATGGACAAGCATGAAGGGCATCCGGGGGATAAAAGTGTCGAAGAAATTCTTGTATATGGTACTGTGGATGAGCTTAATGAACTAAAATCATGGCTTTTCAATGAAAATATCCGCGTCGAAGCCGCCCGTAATAGTGTTCATCAAATCGAACAGAAATTTGTGGCTGAGCGCAAGCAGTTTCAGGAAGAAATGAAAGAGTTAAATCAAAAGCTGGTTCGTGAAAAAACAAGGCTTAAAGAAGACTTGGCATTTTTCGAAAAAAAGATGGACATTCTCAAAAGCGGTTTTAACCAGCTTGACATGGATAAGCGTAAATTAGAAAAAGAGCGCCTTCATTTCATGGCGGAAAAAGAAGCCGGTATGCGTGAAGTCAGCTATGGCCGCTATGATACCGTTGAGTATCTGTTCAGAGGTGTTTCAAGCCTGTTGTCGCTTAAGAAGCGTTACAAAGATTTAATTAAAATGTTCCACCCTGACAACGTCGCGGGAGACCATGAAATGGTTCTGGTTATTAATAAGTATTATGAAAAAAGACGCAATGAATACGATTACGGAAAACAAGCATAAAATAAGTAAGTTAAAAAAACGGCTAATGCCGTTTTTTTAACTGTCAATACCGTTAACTTAAGCTCTCTCCACTTTACCGGATTTCATACAAACAGTGCAGACATTCTTTCTTTTCGCGCCGCCCGTGACTAAGCATTTAATCTTTTTGATATTGGATTTCCACATTCTTTTGGTTTTAATATTTGAATGGCTGACATTATTGCCGAAATGAGCGCCTTTGCCACAGATATCACATTTAGCCATTTCACACCTCCTATTGTAAATAATTGAACATAACAGTAATATAATAGCAGAAACAATAATATAATGCAAGAAAAATTTTGACAAGATAAAAAATCTAATTTTTTAGTTTCTTTTTTACATTAATACGGTTATAATTAATATGGATTTTAAAAGTGTCGCCTGGCGGCAACACTTTTGGAAATTTTACGTAACAGCATTTTTATTATAATTTAAGGAGGAAAGTATGAAAGCTTCTTCGATTAATACACATATGGGTAGTATTCGGATTGATAATGAAGTAATCGCACAATATGCCGGATCGGTTGCGAATGAATGTTTCGGAATCGTTGGGATGGCAGGAATCAATGTCCGCGACGGTCTGGTAAAACTACTTAAAATCGACAGTATGACCAGAGGAATCCATGTCAGAATCAATAATAATAAATTGACTCTGGATTTTCATGTGATCGTTTCATACGGAGTCAGTATTCTCGCGGTCTCCGAAAACCTTGTCAGCAATGTCAAATACCGGGTTGAGGAATTTACCGGGATTACCGTCGAAAAAATAAACATCTTTGTTGAAGGTGTGAGAGTGATTGATTAAGGAGGAGAGTTTCGTGGCACATAATACAATCAATGCCGCCCTGCTTTCACAAATGTTTATTGCCGGGGCTAAAAAGCTGGAAGTAAGTAAAGAATGGATTAATGAACTAAATGTTTTCCCCGTTCCTGACGGTGATACCGGAACGAATATGACCCTTACGATTATGTCGGCGGCAGGGGAAGTCGTCGCCCTTAAAGATCCCGATATGGCATCAGTCTGTAAAGCGATATCATCAGGTTCACTGCGCGGCGCCAGAGGTAACTCGGGAGTGATTTTGTCGCAGTTATTCAGAGGATTTACGAATGTCGTCCGTGACTACGATGAAATAACCGTTAATGTTTTGGCCGATGCAATGGAAAAAGCCGTTGAAACAGCTTATAAAGCGGTTATGAAGCCCAAAGAAGGGACGATTTTGACGGTCGCCAGAGGTGCATCCGAGAAGGGTCGTGCGCTAATTAATGAAGGCGTAAAAGATATGGCGAAGTTCCTTGACGAAGTCATTAAACACGCCGACGAAGTACTGCTCAAAACCCCTGACCTTCTGCCGGTGCTTAAGCAAGCAGGGGTTGTTGACTCGGGCGGTCAAGGGCTGATGGAAGTCTTAAAAGGTGCCTTTGATATCTTCATGGGGAAAGAACTGGATTTAACAATCAGTGCCAAACCCACGATGAAGCCGAAAACCGATGCGAAAGCCGAGATAGATATCAAATTCGGCTATTGTACCGAATTTATCATCATGCTGACCAGACACTTTAATATCAAGCAGGAGCTTGACTATAAATCATATCTGGAATCAATCGGTGATTCGATTGTCGTTGTTGCTGACGACGACCTGATAAAAGTTCATGTTCATACAAACGACCCCGGGTTAGCGCTCCAAAAAGCGCTTAAATATGGTGCGCTGTCGAATATAAAAATCGATAATATGCGCCTGGAACATCAGGAAACTTTGTTTAATGAAGGAAAAGATGCCGGCAAAGATATGCCGCGTAAGGAAGTCGGTTTTATCGCGGTATCGGTTGGCGCGGGAATCAATGAAATTTTTACCGGCTTAGGCGTCGATTATCTGATCGAAGGCGGTCAGACGATGAACCCCAGTACCGAAGATATGCTCAATGCCATTAGCCATGTAAATGCCGACAATATCTATATTTTACCGAATAATAAAAATATAATTCTGGCGGCGAATCAGGCGGCGACCTTGGTTAATGATAAGAAGATTATCGTTATCCCGACGAAAACCGTTCCGCAAGGAATCACCGCGATAATTAATTTCGTCCCTGATTTAGGGATTGATGAAAATACTGCCAACATGAGTGAAGAGCTTAAAGGCGTTAAAACAGGACAGGTAACTTATGCCGTCCGTGATACGATGATCGATGATAAAGAGATAAAACAAGGCGATTATATGGGTATCAATGACGACGGCATTTGCTCGGTCGGAACACATATTAATGATGTGACTTTTGAAATGATTACCCAAATGGCTGACGACAGCAATGAACTTATCAGCATTTATTATGGTGAAGATATCGAAGAACAAACGGCTTTAGCCATGAAAGAGCGGATTAAAGACAAATATTCCCGCCATGACATTGAACTTCAATACGGCGGCCAACCAATCTACTATTACATTATATCCGTTGAGTAGATGCGCAACAAATAAACCAATCAGGAGAGACACGCATGAAAAAAACATTGATATTCGCCCTTTCATTATTACTGACATTCACACTCTCAGCATGTGGTAATAACGATGCGGAACCGCAGCCGGAAGAAAATAATGGGCAAGAAATAGTGACTGCGCCCGAAGNTATTAAAGACGATGAGCCGGAGAAGGAAGTTTTTGAAGGCAGTCATGAGATTTTGGTATTATTTAATCAATTCACAGGCAGTCAGGCACTTGAAGGACGCTACGGTTCTTCATTCGAAGTGATTAGCAATAATACCGCGAAAGTTACATACGGAACCGATACCGAAGAAGCGAATGATAATGCCCATGCCCATGTTTATATTAAAACGGATATTCCGGAGATTTACGGATATCCTGATCTTGACCGGATTGAGCTTACATATCAAGGGAAAGACCGAACTTTGGATACCGGCGGTTCCGGTTTATCGGGAGAAGTTAGGGTTCTGGCGGTAAAAGCAAATGAAGCGACAGGCGGATGGATGGGGAACGATGCTTGGGTTATGGAAAGAACAATCGCATTATCGGGCAATATCTTTGACGCCGAGGATGAACCCGTTACGGTAACAATGCCTGTTAATAAAGCGAAATTAGCAGGGCTCGGTGATGTAACGAGTTTAGTTATATATGTCCATAGTGATGCGGGAACTAAAGATGAGCCGACCAATTTTACCTATTCGGATTTTACCGTTTGGCTAATACCCGAATGCTGTGACGGTATGTGCGATGATTGCTCATGTATCGGTTTTTGTAAATTCACCGCTGAAGGGGAGTGTTGTTACGAGCGCCCGCCCGCAGTCAGTACCGCCGATTGTGTCGGAATCGACAGCGGGACAATCGAAGCAGTCGGAGCGGTACTTAATAATAATCAAGCCACAATTACCGACCAATATGATGGCAACTTCATATATTTCGATGTTGAAATACCGGCAAACAATACCATTTATGATTTTGCGGGGTTATCAATCAGATATACGGGAATTGAAGGTGATAATCGGTATAAGTCGCTTAAGCTTTCTGCCGGTGCGCCGAAATCCCCGGCGGGGAAATTCAACGATTATCCGAAAGCCGCGAATGAAGCCGGAAATGATTTGTCAAGTAATTCAGGAGTCGCCTATATAACCTTTATATTTAACGACCAACCACTCAGGGATTTATATTACGAAGGGCTTAGAACCGTAAGGTTTGCGATTAATGTTCCCGCGGAGGCAAATACCGTGTTCGAAATTGATGAAATTAAGCTTGATTCCAAATCCTGCGATAATGATTGTGCAGTATGCTACGTACCGCCGTTACCCGGCGATAATTATACGGTTCCCGGTGATAATATCGCATCTGATGATTCATTCCACCTGAAACTGGATTCATACGATTATGAGTTGTGGAGTGAAAATCAACAAGGATTATCGACATTAAATATTCCCCCCGACGACGACCGGGCCGGTAAAGGCGGAATCTTCGGCGGTTCATGGGTTGACACCCATAATGTTTTGATTCGTTCGGGACGCAAATTCTCTGATATACGCGGAAACAGTCAGGAATCAACAAGCGTCTTGGGGAAAACTCATAGCGAAATTGGTGAGATTACGATGGATGTCGAAACGACATGGAGTACTAGCGATAGTGTCGCTTATCTTAGTGTATACGGATGGGCATTCTATTTACCCGACAGTATTCCGACGAAGACCGAAGACGGAAGGGATGTGACATATTCGAATCAAATCGAGTATTATATCGTCAAAGACCGTAAAAGCCATAATCCTGTCCGCGATGCGAAACCAAAAGGTTCGGCGATTATTGACGGGATTGAATATGAATTTTTTGTCACAGACAGAATTAATCAGCCGATGCTCACAGGTACGGGCAGTTTTAAGCAATACTGGAGTATGCCTAAATATGAAGCGGATTTTGCCACAGATGGCGTTATCTCGGTATCAGAACACTTTAGGGAATGGGAAAAGTGCGGGATGATTATGGATGGCGCTCTTTATGAAGTAGCATGGAAGATTGAATCCTACACCGGACGCCCGTCCGGCGCAAAAGGCAGCGCATTTGTCCATAAAAATATCTTGTCGATAGATTAATTTTATATTGTGTCTGCAAAGGTAGTATACTTATGACTAAGAATAATCAGTATATGATGCGGCGATTTATTATATTTTCGGTGATACTATTTTCGGTTATCTTAATTGGCGGAGGTCTTGCTTTCGTGCTTTCGATGCAGGTAATTACGAGAGAGACCAAAGGCGCTGAGTTATCGCAAAAATTAGAAATCCAGAGGATTCAGTTAGAAAATTCTGTCAACGCCGAAATCGCCATTATCAAAAAATTAGCTGATTCACCACTTATAAAAAGGTATCTTGCCAATCCGGGCGATCCCGCTTTACAAAATGACGCAGTTTCAGAACTGAAATCTTACCGTAAATCCTTAGGTTCCCGTTCGATTTTCTGGGTTAGTGAGACAGACCGCTTAATTTATATTGATGACAATGTTCCATATGGGATAGATGTAGATAATCCGGATGAATACTGGTATTTAATGACCATTGAAGGAAAAGCAGACTATAATTTTAACATTAATTACAACCACAGCTTGGCAGAAACAAAGGTATGGATAAACGCCCCCGTTATCGGAGAAGATGGTAATCCGCTCGGGGTAGTCGGCACAGGCATTGAACTGCCGGCTTTTATCAAAAATATATACGACAATTTTGACAGTGACTATGAACTTTACCTATTCAATGAAGAGGGTGAAATAACAGGGGCGCCGAGTGATAATCTGATTACAAATAAAACAAGTATCGGCAATGTCGGTTTGTTTATCGGCAGTGACATTTTAACAAAAGCCTTAAGCTTATCGCCCGGTGAAACGAAAAGCTATGTTATGGACGGGGGAACGATTGCGGTCGGCACGATTCCCGCAGTGGGATGGTATTCGGTTGGTTATATACCGAGTCAATTAACGGACTATAATACACCGCTGACGGTTTTGTTTATCCTTGTTATTATCGTTATTTTAATGATTTTTATCATCTTCAACGTTTTCACGGCACAAAATCTGCGTATCCTAAGAACAACAATGGAAGAACTTGAACTTGCTTCCAAAGCCAAAAGCGAGTTTCTGGCGACGATGTCCCATGAAATCAGAACACCGATGAACGCGATTATCGGGATTGCCCAGATCGAATTACAAAAAGGTCATTTATCGGCGGATAATGAAGATGCATATGAGCGAATTTTCGAATCAGGCAGTAGCTTACTTAATATTATTAATGATATTCTCGATTTATCCAAAATTGAAACCGGACGTTTAGAACTTATCCCGGAAGAATATGATGTGACAAGCCTTATCAACGATGCGATTCAGCTTAACATAGTCAATATCGGGATTAAACCGATTGATTTTTCTTTAGAAATCAATGAGTTTTTGTTATCGCGCTTATATGGTGATGAACTTCGCCTCAAACAAATACTTAATAATCTGCTTTCTAATGCCATCAAATACACCAACGAAGGTTATGTTAAACTTACCGTCAACCATTCGATTGAAGGCGAAGATATTAATTTAATTTTTATGGTTGAAGATTCAGGGCAGGGAATGAAGCAGGAAGACTTGGATAATTTATTTACCAAGTACCAACGCTTTAATGCTGACGCCAACCGGAATACGCAAGGGACAGGGCTTGGCCTTAGCATCACGAAAAAGTTGATCGAAATGATGGAAGGTAATATTGAAGTTATTAGTCAGTATGGTAAAGGCACTACTTTCAAGGTTACGGTTAAGCAACGAGTTTCGTCATATGAAGTAATCGGCGCCGAAATGGCGAACCGGCTTAAGAATTTTACTTTTACAGGACATCGGCGGAAGGAAAAATTACGAATAACCAGAACCGCGATGCCATACGGAAAAGTGCTGGTGGTTGATGATGTGAGTACGAACCTTTTCGTCGCCGAGGGGCTTTTGATTCCTTATGAACTGAAAGTTGATTTGGTCGAAAGCGGCTTTATGGCAATCGCCAAAATCGATGCGGGGAATACATATGATATTATTTTCATGGATCATATGATGCCGCAAATGGACGGTATTGAAACAACGAAAAAAATTCGTGAAATAGGTTACACGGGTACAATCGTCGCTTTGACTGCTAATGCACTTGTCGGTAATGATGAGATGTTTAAACAAAACGGCTTTGACGGTTTTATTTCCAAGCCGATTGATATCCGTCAATTAAATGCGCTGTTGAATCGCTTTATCCGTGACAAGCACCCTGAGGAAGCCAAAAGGACGAAGAAACTTTACAGCGATCAGGAAAATATGATCCGCATAAACCCGCGTTTGGTGAAGATATTATGCCGTGATGCGGAAAAAGCGATTATTCAATTAAAAGAAGCCATGGAAGAAAATAATATAAAATTATTTACGATGGTTGCGCACGGAATGAAATCGGCATTAGCTAATTTCGGAGAAAAAGAAGCGAGTGGATTTGCCCTTAAGTTAGAGAAAGCAGGTTATGATGATAACCTAACATTTATCGCTGAAAATTTAGATAATTTCATTGATATATTAAAAGATGTAATAACCAGACTGGACCCTGACCCCAAACACTAATCCCCCTTTACACAAGCATCCGCCCAATGTGCAACAACCCACACCCCTGTTTACTCCATGGTTGTTTCAAATCCGTTGCACTATTAAGCAATTTCTTTTTCGCCTGTTCATTACTAATATAAGGGTACTTCCTCAGCAAAAGCGCCAAAGCCCCTGAAACAATC
>WQST01000061.1 GCA_009787745.1 Lachnospiraceae bacterium | reverse complement strand
TTTCAAGAATGGGGATCTTGATGGAACTGTTTCTAATTGATTGACTCAATCGGTCAGTCGGAATAACCGCCCCTTCTGTGTCATATAACTTAACTTCTACAGTAGAGCTGATATCATTCGCAAAATTCGAGACATTAAAGCTTGCCTTTACCGAAGCAATCTGATTTATTATGGATTCAGGCCCGCTGACAGTTACTGTATTGGGTTCAATCGTAATATCTTCGGGCATATAAATATATCCTTCCGCGACATCACCTTCCGCGGCTGCCTGAATGTAGAAACTTTGCGATTTTTTATTTTCTATATTTAGTTTTAATCTATCTATCGTTCCATAGATATCATTAATTTCATTCTCCGAAACATTATCAACTTCTAAAGTAATCGCAATCGAATCAAAACTGCTTATTTCATTAATATCTGCTTTTGCAATAATATTAGCATGATTTATCCTGTAAATTACAGTTCGCGGAGCGCGGACTGTAACCCTGGGGATGATATCGGTACCGTCCAATACTTCATAAACACGCCCGCTCTCATCAAGCATGTTGGTATTAATAATTTGCACCCTAACATTGTCGAAAGTTTTATAATCGACAGGGTCATTAATATTTGTTACAATTATCCACATAAAGGTAGCGAATATTAACGATGCTATTTTTAAACCCAGATTTTTTGTCAAAAAAGATTTCAATTCTTCTTCCTCAATTTACCGTTTCTGATCAATTTCTTACGGGATTTTTTGTCTTCTTCAGGTTTATCTTGAATTGATATCAAATGATTTTTGAGATCATCAACATCAATATTACGTTCCATTTCACCTTTATAAGCAATGCTGATACGGCCGCTTTCTTCGGAGACGATAATTGTCATTGAATCAGTAATTTCCGATATCCCGATTCCCGCGCGGTGCCTGGTACCGAGTTCCTTACTTAAACCTCTGTTATCGGAAAGCGGAAGATAGCATGTCGCAGAGACAATCCGATCGCCGCGAACCAGTACCGCGCCGTCATGCAGAGGGGTGTTATGTTCGAAAATATTAATCAGTAATTGACTGGATACCAGCGCATCGATATCAATTCCCGTTCTTTCATAATCATTCAAGAGGTCTTCTTGTTCGACAACAATCAAAGCCCCTGTTTTTGCCCGCCCCATTTCAATACATGCTTTCGCTATTTCATTGATCGTCCGATCTGAGAAGCGCCCTGTTTCTGATTTGATTGAGTCAAAAGGTAGCATTGATGTCAAAATATTCTTACGCCCCAACTCTTCAAGCGCTTTACGTAGTTCAGGCTGAATTATTACAATAATTGCAATAATCGCAACACTGATAATATTTTGTACAATCCAAAGAATCGTATTCATATTGAAAACAGCCGCCAAAAAAATAAAAACGGCAATTATCACAACACCTTTTAGCAATGACCACGCCCTAGTGGTTTTTATCCAAACCATTAAACTGTATGCTAAAAAAGAGATAATAAAAATCTCCACGAAATCTGTCCCCTTTAAATATTTGGGGAGCATAATCAGGTTATTATTTAGGATGGTATCCCATAGATTTATAAGGAACTGCATGGATCTTTGAATTCTCCCTTTAATGCTAAAAACTTACCTTGAGCTTCTCCCCACGGTACTTTGCCGTGATGAATGAATTTTTTTGACCGTTCTTGACGGAGCGGCAACGGTTATCTTGGGTATTGCTTTTACATAATAATAGTATTCATCATCTTCAAATTGGACACTTTCGGCACGATTATAATCAACATGGTAGGCAAAAAATTCTACCACTTTCGCTATTCCGATTGACACTGTAAGTCCAAGAATCGCTCCGAATACTGACACAGTCGTATCCCAAATCAGATCACCTAATAATAAAACCATGATATTAACCAGCGCTCCTGTAATCGTGGCAATAATCCAGTTATGATCGATCGGCATCCGCCGAATGAGATAAACGACAATTATCGTTGCGGAAAAAGCAAATATCATCACTAACATGGCTCTGTTACTCATCAGGCCATCAATGATAAAGCGGAATCTGACTGCCATATCATCAGCCGCCATTCCTGACAAAGTTATAACACTCCCTGATATATATGTGATCGTATAGTAAGTGATGATACCGCAAGCCGCTGACACAATTGACAAAGGGGTACCCATTAGCCCCAAAACAAGGGGGATCACATACGGGATTTTTAGCATGAAACAAATCGGAGTAATTAAGATTACCCATGTATCTTTAGGAGAAAAACGATAATAAATAAAAAACATAAGTAAAAAAATCGCTAATACGACTACCGCACATTCCATTGAAGCTTCATAAAAATGCGCAATAATAAATCCGCCTGACACGATAATGGTAAAATTGGGCGGCATAAACGAACACATTAAAGCCACAACAAAAACTATCGCCAGACTGTTTAGTCTCGGCATAAACCCTGTTGCTCCGTTCACAAACAATAATGCTATAAAAGCCATCAGGAACTTTCCCAGCGGATGAAGATAGACTTCATATCTGGCGATAAAATTTTTGATATATTGCTTTGCAACTAATAGACCGGTCATTAAATAAATGCCTTTCGATTTTTATAATTCTACGGTGCAGTTCTTTGGCATCCCAGAATTATTCTTTACCATCATACATCTGTGTTAGCTTGCGTAAATGCTGATAGTAATTTTTCAAACTTTTGCGGGCTTTATGATAGCGGTAGGAATAAACGGCATAAGATATGGCACAATATACTCCCACCAAAATCAAATAATACTTAAGTAACTCCTTACCTGTTTCAATCAAATCAAGCTGATAAATATCCTGCATCAAATCTTCAAAGTGGTAAAATAAATACACACCAACCACGATGGCAAATGCCATCGTTGCACAGATTGCTGACTTTAAGATTTGAAATCCTATATAATCACTTCGGAAAAAACTGCTGATTGCAACATTTTTTTTCCCCGGACCGCGCTCATACGATGCTAATTTCGTCATCAGGATCACGCGTTCTTCATTTATCATTTTAACCTCTCATGCCGTGCTATAAAAATCTCATTTTATCTTTATCCGGCGACTTCTTAACAGGTTCCGGGGCAGGCGCTATTTCTTTCTTATATACGTTACTTAGAGTATTGGTCATTTCTGATTTACACTTCTCGCAGAAAGTACCGCTGCGAATCATCTCGCCGCATTTCTCACAGGAAACACGAATCGGTGAATCATCAGCGAACTGTAACCGCTCTTCTCTAATCCATTGATTGATTTGCTTGATATCAACTTCACATTCTTCGGCGACAACGTTAATCGCCGCACCGCGATTATCCTGTACGAATTTTTTTACTTTTTGAAATTCACGCTCTTTTTCGTCCTTGCATAAAGGGCAAATGGGAGGGCCCATTACATGATTAAAGAGTTTTTTGCAATACCTGCAATGACGTACATTCATCCTTAAACCTCCTCAGCATAACTGTTTAAATTAATATTTACCGATTGATAATGCGACAAAATAGACTTTTTTGACACCAATGCGCCTAAGTTCCTCGGACATGGCATCAATCGTACTCCCTGTCGTAAAGATATCATCAATAATTATTATTGTATTTAATTTTACATCATTCCGCTCAATTTTGAAAGCTTTTTTCAAATTATTTTGTCTTTCTTGCAAATTTAAATTCTTAAGCGGTTTGGTCGGGCGCACCCGCCGGATTATTTTTTCATTAAGGGGAATATTCAGCCGCTCAGAAATCACTTTAGCAAGCGCGGTCGCCTGATTATAACCGCGGGTACGCAGGCGCTTTGCGTGTATCGGTACGGGGATAAGGCAATCGGGTTTCAGCCTAAGGATATCTTCGCCTAATTTGCCGCAAATTTCCGAACCAAAGAAATCGGCATATTCATGACGCCCTTTATATTTAAAGCGATAGATGGCTCCCGCAATACTCTGATATTCAAAAAGTGCCATCCCCCGATCGAAAGAGTGACTGCGCGCGGCACAGTCCTGACAATATTCGGCTTCATTATGTAACTTTTTCCCGCATTTCAGGCAAGTCGGTGAATCTAAATATGAAATTCGCGTTAAGCACGGAGGACAAATCAAGCCTTTCCCGAATTTAACGGGTTCATCGCAGATCGGGCAACGGCGCGGAAACAGTAGGTTGAGAAGCGTATCCCGTATTTCTATGAGCATTTAACTTCGTTTATCCTTTCGTGAAGACTGCTGTAACGGGTATTGGATGAAACGTTTGAAACCATGTCGGCAATCGTCTCGCGTAAACCGAGAATTGCGACCAAACGCTTGGCTCTGGTGACCCCTGTGTAGAGCAGGTTTCGGTTAAAGAGCATCCGCGGTCCGTTTAGTAAAGGCATTATGACGGCGGGATATTCGCTTCCCTGGGCTTTGTGAATCGTTATGGCATACGCCAATTCGATTTCATCTAAGTTCGAAAGCTGATATGTTACGCGGCGGCATTCATCATATTCAACTACCAAAGTACCGCTTGATTCTTTTATTTCTTTGATGATTCCGCTGTCGCCGTTATAAATGCCCGTACCGCTATCAATCGCGATATTGTATTTGCTTAATATTTCCCACTCAATCATGTAGTTATTTTTGATTTGCATTACTTTATCACCCTCACGATAAAGTATTTCACCGCTTTGATATTCATTCTTATTTTTTCCCGGCGGATTAAGATACTTTTGCAAAATTTGGTTCAGTATCACAACGCCAAGCGGGCCTTTCCGCATCGGAGTGAGTACCTGGATATCCCACGGGTCTGCTTCGACATAAGCGGGTAATTTTTCGGTTATCAGCTGAATCATATGTTTATAAATGACATTCGTGTCACTTCTTTCGAGGAAAAAGAAATCGCGGCTTTTATTATCAAGGACTAATTGTTCGCCGTGGTTTATGCGATGGGCGTTTAAGACAATATCGCTTTCCTTTGCTTGGCGAAAAATATTTTTCAGGATTACGGTTGCGAAAGCGTTACTGCGAATAATGTCTTTAAGGATTTGACCTGCCCCGACGCTGGGAAGCTGATCCATATCGCCGACCAGAATCAATCTTGTCCCGGGGCTGATCGCTTTTAGCAAAGCCGCAAATAAATTAAGGTCGACCATCGACATTTCATCGACAATAACGACATCAGCTTCCAAAGGATTTTCATCGTTTCGCTCGAAGCGGATATTACGCATGTCATCGCCGGCATTTGTTCCGTTATCTTCGTTTTTATTTGCCCCCGCTTTAACTTCAAGTAAACGGTGAATTGTTTTCGCCTCATATCCTGTGGCTTCGGTCATTCGTTTAGCCGCTCGCCCTGTCGGAGCCGCTAAAAGAATATTCCGTTTTTCGGCGGCGAAAAATTTGATGATGCTGTTGATTGTCGTCGTTTTTCCTGTACCCGGCCCGCCTGATATAACCACTACCCCTTGTCGGATGCTTTCTTCGACAGCTTTTAATTGCAGTTCATCAGCTTCGATTTCTTGCTGATAAAGGATATCTTCCAGTTTTAATTTAATTTTAGTCCATTCCTGAGTATCTATGGGCGGGATGCATAAACTCAAATCGACTAACATTTTGGCGCATTTTAGTTCCGTGTAATACAAAGCGGCATGGTAGATTAAAGCTTGATCATTATTCTTGCGGATGTAAATTTTCTTGTCCATCAGCATATGTTCTAATTGATTTTCGATGTGGTCAGGGAGAACCTTAAGCATTTCTTCACATTTTGCTAAGAGTACCGATTTAGGTAAAAATGTGTGCCCATCGGCGGACGCCGTTTGTAAAACAAACATAATTCCGCTGCGAATGCGAAATTCTGATTCTATACTAACCCCTGCACTAAGAGCAATATCGTCGGCAATCCGAAAGCCGATTCCGCTGATATCTTCCGCCAGTTGATAGGGGTTTAATTTCATGATGCTATATAAACGGATGCCGTATGTATTGTATATTTTAACCGCCATTGTGCTTGATATACCATATTGCTGCAAAAAAACGAACGCTTCGCGCATTTCCTTTTTTTCCTGCACTTGTTCGGCGATGCTCATCGCCATCCGCTCGCTGATGCCCTTTATTTCACTTAGCCGTTCAGGCTCTTCTTCAATAATCCGAAAAGTATCGGCGCCATGATATTTAACAATCCGCGCCGCCAAAGCTTCCCCGATTCCTTTGATTGCGCCTGAACCTAAGTATCGCTCCATGCTTCCTGCATCCGTCGGAACTAAGGTACGGTATGATGAAACTTTTAATTGACTGCCATAAACGGGATGCGTGGCAAAGACTCCCTGTACCTCAATATTTTCACCTTCGTCAATACCGCTTAAGCTTCCGATTAAGATCGTTTCTTCCCCGTCAGAACAAAGCGATAAAACGGTATAACCGTTTTCGCTGTTCTGATAGATAATATTCTCGACATACCCTGTGATTGTTTCCATGATGTTTTAGAGGTTATAGTTTCTTTTCATTTGCTCGAAAAGCTGTTGTGCCAGACCAAGACCCTGAGTTTCGGTTGAATCAGCAGCAATTTTTTGAATTGTCATATCTTTAAAATAATTGACTAACTGTGAGGTGGGCTGATCTTTTTTGTCTGATAAAGCATCCACGGATTTTTGCATTTCTTTAAATACCATTTCCAGAAAAAATGCTTCAAACTCTTTACAAGCCGCCAGCAAATCTTCATTCGATGATTTCGCATAATCGGTGTTTTCAAGTGAGTTTTTTAATTTTGACGTATTCTTATTTTCGATTGCACGTATGTCATTAAGTGCCGCTATTGAACCGATGTCCATTAAATATTCTCCCGTTACCGTAACAATTAACGTTTCAGGTTATTAGCTGTTTGCATCATTTCATCAGAGGTCGTGATGGCTTTAGAGTTCATCTCATATGCGCGCTGGGCGACAATAAGATTAACCATTTCATCAGCAACATAGACATTGGAGCCTTCAAGATAATTCTGAGCGACCTGACTGCGCTGAAGCCCGACAGAAGTAAGTTCGTTCATCGCCGGACCGCTGGCGGCTGTATCTCGGAATAATGTGCTGCCAATCCGCTCTAAACCGCCGACATTAGCGAATTGATACAATCCGAAATGCATATTTAAAGGAAAATCAATTCCGCCAAAGAAGTAATTGACACCGCCATGAGCGTCAATGGCAATCTGTGATGAGACAAGTGATAATGTATTTAAGTCCGCCATTGTTGGCTCTTGTAAATCAGGATTCTTAAGTGTTCCATCAGGATTAGTATTATTTGCTCTCCATGTCGCTAAAAAACTATTGAAAGCAGTCGTATAGCCGGCTCTAATCGCATTCATATCGACAACCATCGGACGGCCGTTAGTATCCAATACGGCATTTCCATCGCTAGTAGTCAGCATCAAACTATTATTTCCCGAAAGAGCCCATGTGAAATCACCATTACGTGTATAGTGCGTTTCCCCGCCCGCGCCTTGGATCGCAAAGAATCCCGCGCCCTGAATGGCTACCGCGGAGACTGATTGTGACGATAACATCGCCCCTTGGGTGAAGATATTATTTATTGAAGATGTTCTGACACCCAGACCGACTTGAGAACCGGTCGGCTTCGGGTCGCCGTTAGCAGTAGTTGTCGGTGTCTGTAGATTTTGATATAAAAGCGATTTAAATTGTGCAACTTGCGCTTTATAACCTGTAGTATTAACATTCGCTAAGTTATTGGCAATGGTGTCAACATTTGTTTGTTGAGCGTTCATGCCTGTTGCCGCACTCCAAAGACTTCTGACCATATTTTACCCTCTCATTCCCTTTTCAGCAAATTCCATTATCCGCCTAAACGTCCTAATTGATTGACGGCAATATTAAGCGCGTCATCAATCGTCGTAATTACCTTTTGATTAGTGTCATAAGCACGTTGAACACTTATCATGTTGACCATTTCACTTACCACAGAAACATTGGCTGTTTCGAGATGTCCCGCGTAAACTTCCGCCGGAGCAGCTGTTTCAACCGCCCCTTCGATAGCTTCATACATATTCTCGCCGAAATGTTTTAGATAATCATAATTTTCAAAATCTGTTACCTGGATTCGGGCGACGACTGCTCCGTTTTGGATGATTTCGCCGCTTGTATTAATCGCGGTATCCAAAATCATCGGGTCGATTGTAATATGTCTGCCATTATTATCCAACACGAAATCACCGTCTTGGGTGACTAAAGTACCATTGTTCGTTAGGGTAAAATTCCCGTCGCGGGTATACTTCGTAGATATCTCACCGCTTTTGTTCATATATTCAATCGCAAAAAATCCTTTGTCAGTTAAAGCAAAATCGTAGGGATTATTTGTCGTTTTAAGCGGCCCTTGAGAAAAATCCGTATAACCTTCACCGATTTTTACCCCCGGATTATTATTTCCGATATAGCGGGATAAGCGGCTGTTTTCGGAAGCGTCCTTAAGTTTGTGGGTGTACATCGTGCTGAATGACTGGCTGGTGGTGCCTTCTTTCTTATAGCCGTTAGTATTGACATTGGCTAAATTGTTGGTCAGTACATCCATCCGGTTCTGCTGATGCATCATACCTGTGTACGCGGCATATAAACCTTTTACCATTTAAATTCCCTTTCTTGCAATCCGTTATAATTACGCCATTACCGGATTCGACACAAATCTAGTTCTCGCGGTATCCTGCGAGGAATTCGACGTATTTCCCTGTTCCGACAGCTACGGCGGTCATCGGGTCTTCGGCAGTCATCGTATTGATGCCGGTTTTTTCGGAAATCAATTCTTCCAGTCCTCTTAAGAGGCTGCCGCCGCCGGTTAAGACAATACCGCGGTCAGCTATATCCGCCGCTAATTCAGGCGGGGTTTTTTCAAGGACGCTATGGATAGTCTCGATAATCTGCATCGTAGTTTCTTTAAGGGCTTCTTCGGTTTCTTCGGAAGATACTTTTACAGTCTTCGGTAAACCTGTAACAAGATTCCGTCCGCGGACATCCATATAATCTACTTCGGGGCGTTTAAAAGCTGAGCCGATTCGTATTTTGATATCTTCAGCGGTTCTTTCACCGATCAGAAGGTTATGTTTCTTCCGCATGAAGCGGACTAAAGCATCATCAAAGTCGTCTCCGGCGATTTTGATCGATGCACTGACGACTGTTCCGCCTAATGAAATAACGGCAATATCACTTGTTCCGCCGCCGATGTCAACGATCATATTTCCGCAAGGTTTGGCGATGTCAATTCCTGCTCCGATAGCCGCGGCGATCGGCTCTTCAATAATCGAAACTTCACGGGCGCCTGCCTGCATTGTTGCGTCTTCTACCGCTTTCTTCTCAACTTCTGTGACACCGCTGGGTACACAGACGGAAATTCGCGGCTTGCGAAAGCTTTTTCGCCCCATCGCTTTCTGGATGAAATATTTCATCATCTTCTCAGTGACTTCATAATTAGAAATAACTCCTTGCCGGAGTGGTCTGACAGCGATAATATTTCCCGGTGTTCGCCCTAACATCAGACGAGCATCTTCGCCAATCGCTTTAATTTTATCTGTATCGCGGTCAAAAGCAACAACTGAGGGTTCTTTCAAAACAACTCCGCGCCCTCTAATATATACTAATATACTGGCGGTTCCTAAGTCAATTCCAATATCTGTAAATTGCATTTTCTCTTCCTTTCATGATGTCTGCCAATTCCAGCCATCTGCTATGCCGATGAATCGCATGTTTTGGTCGATAGACATGCTTTCATAAATTACATTATATACTAATAGAAAGGAATTTCAAAGTAGTTTAATAAAAAATTAATATAAATTTCCGATAGCTGTTAAGAAATAGTATTATTTTAATGCTGAAACCCTTAAAAGCAAGGACACGAAATAGGCGCATCCTTGCTATTATTAATGTATATCGGTTGGTTGTGGGAGAAACTTTAGGGGTGGAATGAAAAAAATTGAAAAATATATATTTTTATTAGTATCTATAATTCATCCTCTACAACAACCGCAAAAACCGCCGCCATAAACAATTTAATCACTTTACCGCCGTCAATTTCGGACAAAGGAAGATTCAACCATCGTGATTCGCAAGCTAAAAACGAACCGCTACTCCGAAGAGTAGCGGCTTAATCAGTTTTCGGATTAACCGATACGATTATACTATTTCTCTTATTCAGGCTCTTAAGCCTCGAAAATCGTAGTTTTTACCCACATAGCCGGGAAAATTAGGCCGCGATTGGTGGATGACGACGAAAAAGAGAACTGGAAAGCGCTGCCGGTATGAGCAATCGCCCCTACCGTATCTTTAATCTCGCCGGGGGAACGCAGCCACAATCCGTAGCCATAACCCGCGGACAGGTCAATTTTTTCGAAATTACTGCTCGCCGCCGCGCTGCTGTCATTAAAAGCGCCGCTGCCGTTGGTGGAATAGCTTTTAGAAGCGAAATTGGCGGATTCCGTAAAGCTTAAGGCGAACGCGACATCCAGCGAACCGGAAGGGATAAAGATATCCGTGGGTTGGCTGAAACCGTTGGTCAGGCCGCCGGTGGAACTGCTGCCGGTTCCGATGCGGTCGATAGCATTGTTTTCTACGGTAAATTTACGTATTCTGGCGTTCGTGGGCAACTTATCCGTCACACCGGCGCCGGTACCCTTCCACCACGCGTTGATAAATTTCCGCACCAACGAACTGCTGTACTCGGCGGAGGAACCGAAACTGGTATACTGCCAGGCCGGATCGTTATAGTAACCGTTATAAATATTAATAAAGTGCGTGCGCACGATCAACGAATAGTCGCCGTTTCTGGCGATTTCGACCCACGCCGCGCTATCTCCTGTTTGCGACGGGGAAAGGGTGCCGCCCTCTACGCTCTCCGGTGTATCCTTAATCGGCAAAGGTGGTTTGGTGGTGGTAAAATTACCGTCTTTGTCTTTGTAGAATTTAGTATCGGTATTTTCCAACGAATTTTCCGTACTATCCAGTTTCCCGTTACCGTTTACCGGGTTGTCGCCGTAATAGTAAATATCGTCGCCTGAGCCAAGCGGGCCGACATAGTACTTGCCGTCTTGCGCCGTGTTGTCATAAATTTTCATAACCGGATCAGTGGTAGGATCACCGTCGGGCCCGCCGCCGGTTAAAGGATCGAGTTTGTTCTTATCGACCTTTTTCCAAACATTCTGACCCATATGCCTCCAATAACTGCCGTCGGGGAACCCGATTACTTTCTTGTCGTCGCCGGTACCGAAAATTCCGTCTTCCCCTCCCCAGATCGCGGGGGTGTCCCGGAGATTACCGTCCTTGTATACTTTCTTGTAAATATTGCTGCCGGC
>WQST01000060.1 GCA_009787745.1 Lachnospiraceae bacterium | reverse complement strand
CGCGCCCGAATCTATCGCAGGGGAAAAAGAGCGCGGAACACTGGCGACAATTCTGGCGACCCCCGCCAGACGCCGTGATATGGCGCTGGCGAAGGTTCTTTCGGTCACAATCTTCGGCGTGTTAGGTGCGGGCGTGACATTTTTGGGGATGATGTTATCATTGCCGAATATAATGGATTCGGATGTTAATTTGATGGCAAGTTATGGCGCGGGTGATTATTTGATGATTTTATTGGTAATCATTTCGACGGTTTTAGTTTTTATCTCGCTTTTATCGGTTATGTCAGCATACGCGAAATCTGTTAAAGAAGCCAATTCATACGCAACTCCATTTATGATAGTCAGTATGGTTTTGGGACTTTCAAGCTTATTTACAGGCGGAGCGGTAGAAAGTTTCTATTATTATTTAATCCCTGTTTTTAATACGGCGCAAGGTTTGACGGGGTTATTCACAGGGGCGGTTTCCGTAATAAATATTACCGTAACAGTAATGGCGAATATTGCTTTTAGCCTGATACTGGTAGGTTTGCTGGCGAAAATGTTTAGCAGTGAAAGAATAATATTTGATAAATAAATAAATACCGCCCACCTTTTACGGTGGGCGGTATTATTAAAACTAAGAGATTTGACGAGTTACTCTTCGCAAGCGCAAGGGCAGTTATCTACGCCTTCGATGCAATCATTTCCGCAATAATGCGGGCGGTGATGATTGTGGTTGTGATGCTTAGAAACTTCGCGGGTATTTACGACATCGCGGTAGTGGTAATCGTGTTCGTGGATAACATCATATTCATTAACGATATCATGGCGATGTTTGACGATATGACGATGTTTAACGTAGCGGCAGTCAGGTCGGCATTCATAGGTTCTTGTTTCAATGGAACCGAAATCGTTATCAAACCCATTGTCAAATCCATCACACCTATTGTCAAATCCATGTTTGCAGCCATGTTTGCATCCATCATTGCAGCCGTTTTTACATCCATCATTGCAGCCGCAGTGGTTATGGCAACCATTAAAGCAGTTGTTATTAAAAAACATTCCTTATTCCTCCTTTTTAGTTAGCTTGCTTAAGCGATGTTTTGCGAAAACAAGTATGTAGCGTTAACTGATAAGGAGATTTAGATTCTGATTATGATTCATTCGACATGTTTCGACACCCTGTTTAATATAGAATATGCCAAAAGCCAAATTATGTTCTTGAAATTCCCATTTTCTTTTTGGCAGTTTTCTCTTCGTAAAGAATATCGTCGGCAATAAGCATGGCCGCCTCGAAGCATTCGAACGTTGAGGACTTAAGAATAACACTGCCGATACTGCTTAGGATATGATAGGGATGCAATTTCCTTTGGTTGTACTCATCTATCTCCGCACGGATTCTTTTTTCTACCAGTTCAGCACTATGTTTTGATTTGAGCAATGAAAAAACTACGAACTCGTCGCCGCCGATTCTGCCGACAATATCTTCTTCCCGCAAAACTTCTTTTAGGATATTAGCAAAATTGGAAATCGCCAGATCACCCTCACTATGTCCATATGTATCATTGATTTTTTTAAGCCCATCCATATCCAAAAACATAATCATCGGGATTAATTCTCTTTTGTTCTGCTTAAGCTTATTGTAAGCGAACTGGAAAAAACCGCGGCGATTCAGAAGTCCCGTTAATTCATCAGTGATAGACAGTGTTTGGATTTTGGATAATAAATTAGCACCCTTTAATGCCGCGGAAATATTAACCCGTAATATTTCGTATGCGTCAAGCGACATATTCGGATCATAAGGCATAAGTAAAACACCCATCTCTTCATCTTTGAAGAATAAAGGGATATAAAAAAGTTCACGCCGTTCATTTTCGAAATTGAAGTGCTCAATCGATGAATAATCAGAAAAAACAATCGGTTCATAACTATTGTTGCGGATATCAAAAGTTTGCTCACCATCAAAACCGATTAATGTATTAATCGTTCGGTCTGCCTCCGCTTCATTACTTTTGACAGGATTGTTGTATAAGCCGATAAGGGTTGTATGGACGGAAAGTTCGGGAAAAGATGTTTTGATTTCGGCAAGTAAAGAATCCATGTCAAACTTAAGCACCAGATTGCCGGCGATTCGGCGGAGATTCATCCGCTCATCACTTAAGGCAAACTCGCGCACTTTTTCCTCTTTAAAGCGAATGCTGTGAACTAATGTCGTCGCCAAAATAAGAGTTGAATGGATTGTTTGCGCGCATTCAACTTCATGGGGATAATGTTCAACGCCCAATGTGAGAATGTTAAGAGCGTCATTCCATAAATAAGTTTTTTGTGAATAATGAACATAACAGATTAGAATTTCATTCAGTGCGCATAAGATTTTTTCTTTGGAAAAGGGTCTCTCAATAATTACTCCGACTAAAACAGTAACCCACTCATCAATTTTTTCCATAGGAATTTCACTTTTGAAAATGGTCAGAAATTTATGTGAGACATATGTTAACAGCGAATCGGCTGAATTATTCTTGCCGTCATATTTCGGAGCATGTAAAAATTCTCTTTCCAGACATCCGCACGACTGTCTGGCGATAAAAATAGGCGGGACATAAACAACATCTTCGTATGGTTTCCCCTCGATAACATTTAGAAGCGTCTCGGTACTGACCAGACCGATTTCGCGGAAATCCTGACATGCTGTACTTATTGAAGGAATAAAAGTTGATGCGACACGGTCATCGTCAAATCCTGTGACGGCGACATCAACAGGTACCAAAATGTCATTATACCGCAATTCGGCTAAAACGCCCAAAGCGGTTTCGTCGTCGCTGGCGGCGATGGCATCGAAAGGAAGCTTTGATTCGAGTAAACTCATCGTAGCTTCATAACCGCTTTCCTGACTGAAATTACCGGGCAGAATATATCGCTCATCAAAGGCAATATCGTTGACGGAAAGTGCATTCCGATATCCTGAAAGCCGATCTTCCGCTTCGGGATGTCCGTCGGGACCTTTGATGAAAACGATTTGTTTTTTGCCGTGAAAACGAATTAAGTGATCGACGACATTGAATATACCTGAAACATTATCGATTAAGACCGATGGAATGTTTGGTAAAATATATGAAATCGAAACAATGGGGAGATGCTTAGGCAGCATAGCAATATATTTTTCGAAGATTTCCGTGCCTGTAACTTGCGCGATGAATCCTGATAAAATGATGATGCCGTCCAAAGACTTACTCTTTTTAATGGTGTCAAAGCAACCATAGAAATGCGAAGCAAAATCATACTCGGTCATCTGATAGGCGCCAAAATAAGCGGTTAGATGGATGTTATGCTGATTCGCATATTCGACAATTCCTTTCCAAACATCATATTGGCAAGTATTGTCAAAAGTTGATAAGATAACTCCGAAATGAAGACGTTTATTAGGCATAAACAACCCCCTTTGATATAATAAGTAGCACATATACATTTTAAACCATTTTTGCCAAAATTAATAGCTGTCTTTTGTAAAAAAGCGGTTGTATTTTGCTGATTTTTAGGTTATACTTGTTTTAACCTGGAGTGTTCGATAATTCTTGTTATTTTGAACCTACATTATCGTAAACGGGATTCCTATATCGTCACGTAGATGTCAAGCCATCATTGCGTAGTGGAAGGCAGAAGCGTGTCTGCGGTTACCCACCTAGCATTGCTAGGAGTCAAAATGCAGGAACCGGCATTTTGGGTCAAAAGTTACAAATAGCAGCCTTTGGCTGCTTTTTGTGTGTATAACGACGGACAAGATTTGCGATGCAAATCATGTAATAAGCAGACAAGTTCTGAATAATAATAATAAAGGGGTATACTAGTAAAGAGGTACATACCCTAACCATTAAACCCATTGGAGAACCCATGACGCAAAAAAACATCAGCATGATTATTAAAATCGCCTTTACAATAATCATATTTATCCTGCTATGGCTTATCTTTCGTAAAGAAGACGGTCTTGATGAAATACTTGACGAAATCATCCTTGATGCAACAATTCCCGCTCCGCAAGGCGAGTTTATGAGGATTGAAGAAGTCCTGATTATTACTCATGCCCTAAACAATGAAATCGGCAATGAACCGCTTTTTTATCAACTAACCGAAAAAATCAAACTAAACCCAAACGCCGTACTCACATACGCCGATTATCGTGAACTAATGACATTACTTAACCTAATCGACCACGACCGCTATATAGAAAAATATCAACCCGAACACTTTTTCCTGACCGAGGATTTCGAGAAAGTCACAAAAGAAATGATTGATATTTACAATAATGCTAATGCAGAACAAATTTCTTTAGTGACCTTAACAGTACTTGGTATCGGCGAAGATGTTACGGATTCATCGGGTACAACTTTAGCCGCGAATCAATTAATAAATGATGAAATGGAAGTAATGAATTTTAAGTCGTCACTTTTTAACGTATGCCAATACCAAACGATTGAAGCATATGCAAAAGAAGGTGAACTGCTCACATTGATTGATATAGTTAATCGAAATACAACACTGAAAAATGTTTTTTTTCTCGGTGAGGATGAAAATCAGGTCGGTTATTTTTATCACGATTTCGAAATAAGATACCGGCGCGCTGATTTCTCTGAAAATCAAGAAGTAAATTTAACAGATGATATCACGATTGGCGATTTAGTTAAAGAGCAATTAGCGGATTTACATTTCCATAACGGTCGTTTAAGAGAAATGATTTTCAAAAATGATGTTATCAGCGGGAAATTGTTGGCGGTCAGTGATGAGAATATAACGCTTGAAGGCCATGGGGTTATTGATACCGGTGAAGATATTCAAGTGTATCGTTTGTATGAACAAATGAAAACGCTTTCGATGTCCGATTTGGCAATCGGGTATGATTTTACTGATTTTGTCGTCGAAGACGGAAAAATATGCGGTGCGCTGGCGGTGCGCAAAGAAGCGATGGAACACATTCGTGTCGCGCTAAAAACCGAAAATTTCGCAGGTCTTTATCATCAGGAAGTCAAGCTGACGGCGGATGTTGACTATACGGTTATATATGGCTCTTATAGTGACCGAAAGACATTAGAGCATAGTGCGGGAGATGCTCTTTTGCTTACATCCGATAGTGATTTACTAAAAGGTGGAAATGTAATCATCACCCCGAAAGCGGGGACAGGACGGATAACCCTTTCTTCACTCAAAAGGAGCCAAGGTATTCCGACATACCGCGGTTCTTTAGAAATCCAAAAATCAAGCGACGGCCTTAGTATCGTAAACGAGGTGCTTTTGGAAGAGTATCTATACTCGGTTGTTCCCAGCGAAATGCCGGCTTCATATCCTTTGGAAGCGCTGAAAGCACAAGCTGTTTGTGCCAGAACATATTCTTATCGGTACTTGCAAAGGTCAGGGCTTTCGGCGTTAGGCGCTCATGTCGATGATAGTGTTACCTATCAGGTTTATAATAATATTGCGGAAAATATGAATACTACTAAAGCGGTCAAAGAAACGACGGGGCAGATGCTGTTTTTTAATAATAACCCTGCCGCGACCTATTATTATTCGACATCAAGCGGAAATGCAACGATTCCCGCGATATGGAAAGGCGGCGGAACGGAAGATACCTCATATCTTAAAGCGGCGATTATCGGCGACGATCGGCATAAACTGACCGATCCGGTCAATGCCGAAAATATTATCCATCCCGATTCATTGGCAGACGACGAAATTTTTACGGAATTTATCCGAAGTGTCCGCGAAAGCGATTATGAAATCAATGAACAATGGTATCGCTGGAAATATGAAGTCAAGGATATGAAAAAGGATAAAATTGCCGAAAATATAAAGAAACGCTATAATACTAATTATCGCTTGGTGCTGACGTTGGAAAAGGGTGAATATATCAGCAAGCCGATTAAGGATGTTGGCGAGATTACGAATATCTACTGTGCGAAACGGCTTCCCGGCGGGGTAATGGATGAGCTTATCATTGAAACAACGAACAATACCTATAAAATCATTTCCGAAAATTCGATTCGTTTCGTGCTTAATGACAGTGATTACAAAGTGACCCGTCAGGACGGAAGCCAAGTTACATCCCCGAACCTCGTCCCCAGTGCGTTTTTTGTCATAGAACCAACGATCAAAAATAACCGCGTCACAGGATATCATATCATCGGCGGCGGTTATGGGCATGGGGTCGGAATGTCGCAAAACGGCGCGAGGGCATTAGGTAACCGCGGGTATAATTACACGGAAATATTGGCTGTATTTTATGGCGACTGCGAAATCAGAACTGATTAAAGGAGAAAATATAATGCTGAAAAAAGCCTATCTTGTCATCAAAGACTTCACATCCCGTCTTGATGGAAAAAACATAACGACTAATTCCGCCGCCACAACTTTTTACTTTTTTTTATCCCTGATTCCGATGTTAATTTTATTATGTGCGGTTATCCCGTATACGCCTTTGACAGAAGGCGATCTGATGATTTTCCTAACCGAGATTACTCCCGAAGCGACTCATCCTTTGGTGATCAGTATCATTAGGGATGTTTACCGTCAATCGGCAGGGGTAGTGTCGTTCGCCGCTTTAGTAACGATTTGGTCGGCAAGTAAAGGGGTGATGGCTTTAATGCGCGGGCTTAATACCGTCAATGGTGTAAATGAAAACAGACCGATGTTTGTGCTGAGGATATTTGCATCGATTTATACGATGGTAATTTTATTGGTGCTTGTTATCTCGTTGCTAGTGATGGTTTTCGGCAATGTTTTGATTAATATTATTATGCAAAATGTCCCTTATTTGGGGCAGTTTATCAGGTTTTTGTTAAATAGCCGTTTTTTGATAATATTTGTTTTATTTACTTTAGCACTTGGTATTATTTATGCATATGTCCCGGGTATCCGCACGAAATTATGGATGCAGCTTCCCGGTGCGGCACTGGCGGCGTGGGCTTTTAGCTTGTTAAGCTTTGGCTTTTCGATTTATGTGGATTATTTCAACGGCTTTAATATTTATGGCAGTCTGACGACGATCGTCATGATCTTAATGTGGCTTTATGTCAGTATTTATGTAATATTACTTGGCGCTTATATAAACAATTATTTCCGCCCGCTATATCTGCACTTAGCGGAACAGAAGAAGACTAGGGTGTGAATAAAGATTCCTCTGTCAAAACCTTGTAATTTTGAGCGTAATCGAAGAAGATTTCTTTATGTTTCTCTCATCATTATCATAATTAATCATCTATTTCTTGAAACTTTTTTATATATTCTAATTGTTGCTCATTGTATGGGTCCGCCAGTAATATATATTTTTTATTTTTGCTATAGCAGAATAAGAAAAGTTGCCGTAGCCCATCCCCCCCTGCTTCAACAGCTATTTCCAATAATCTAGGAGAACTATTGGGACGTTCGAAAAACTCAAGATTTTCTATATTCTTTGTTCGTTCTATATACAAAATAGTCTTTCTGTTATCATCCTCTATTTCAAAGTTACTGCTAAACATATTATGATTTTGAGAATCTCTTATTTCTTTGCCAATTGCTTGGGAGAATTTATTGATAAATTCTTGGTATTCTTCATCCGTACTATCAACATTGAATTTTTCGCGTGCCATATAGTTTGCTTTTTCCCAATGCTCAAGATCTTTCAAATGATAGTTACCACTAACTAACCATTCTATGTATTCTTTCATGTTATCTTCTGTGAGATTAAGACTACTAATATATTCTGCAATGTCAATGACGTCAAAATATTCAACTGATAATCCGACATCGTTCGTTTGAATGTATTCTAATAACCTTTCTTTGCTAACAAGTTCTTCTTTCATCGTCTCTTCTTTCATCGTTTTTCCCCCTATCATTGAGCCTTGGTCTTCCTCATCAGATTGATTATTACAACCACATATTAATAGTACCAACAATATTAATAACAAGCAACTTTTTTTCATCGTTTTTCCTCACCTTATAACAAGATTTTTTTCATTTTTAATTATATTTTCCATTTCAACCGTTGCGGTGGGGAAAAGCTCAGCAGCAGATATAGCCGGCGCCTCATAACCTGTTATGTTGATGGCAAAAAATTCAGCAAAAAATTCCCTGTTTTGCGCCCCGGTAGCGTTTCCAGTTGTATCATACCAATAATTTGCTTTTGTATGTCCCCAATCACCTTTAATAGTATTATCTGTAATACCGCCATATACATCTGATGCTAGAGCGTTATCATCGCCGGCCAACTTTACCTTTTCAAATTCTCTTTCAACTTGAATTCTAATTCTATTCAAAATCGGATTTGCCAGTGGCGCACCATTACGTTTTAAACTCTCTAAAATTGAATTTATTTCATTTTCTTGTTGAGGGGTACGCGTTGAAGGAAAATGCTTTTCTATTTCTGCTCTCATATTATCATATACATCATTTTCAATAACCGCATATAAAGGAATACTTGCATTTCCATTAAATCCAACCATCGCATGATCAATACCATGACCCAATTCATGAAAAAAGGTAAAATAAGCTCCCCTTCCCTCGGCTAAGCCATAGAGCCGCGTCGCCGGAGGAATTATTGTCTGATTCAGATTTACGAAAATTTCTCGATTCGTTGGAGAATAATGTTGAGTATCTGTATGACTAATACTACCAATACTAATATCCGGCAAATATTTAAACATAACATATTGGTAACGCTCCGGAGACTTATACGCAATAAACTTAATATTCAAGATATCAATACTCCTGATACTTTGAGAACCTAAAAAACTATCCATTATTGTAGTGCGATCAGGATAGATCATTTCATAGTATTTAACCAAACGATTCTTGTCTGAATAGCTTGCCACTTGCAAATCAGCACCTTCGTAAGAATCGACAATAGCCTTTACCATAGCTATTTGAAGAGTAATCGTGGGTTTTTGCTTTAAATCCTTCAACTTTCCTTTAAGCATATATTTAAAGTAATTTTGCAGATTACTATAATCCAAAGCCGGCATAATCAGTTCATAAATTGAAACTTCTTTTATAGCGCCGTGAGTAAAACTACTTGTTATTCTTACATTTTCCGGACTTATTGTTATTATTTCATCTAAAACTTCTCCCATCTTTCTGGCGAAAGGAGTATCAATAGTATCAATTATTTCATCATGAATATTTTCCGTATACGCCTTCATCGCTTCGCGAGCATCTTTAAGACGAGTAAGTTCCGCTTGGGTAAAAGTCAGCTTGGGAACAGTAAGCTGATCATATCCGGCACGATTAGAGGCACTTATTAAGTTGATCGCATTTTGAATCTTGGTATAATTTTCTTCAAAATACTGAATCATCTCATCCACAGGGCCACCAGCTTGCCATTTTGCTTTTAGATCGTCCCACTCACGTCTACTGGATTGGAGGGTTTTAATATTTTTTGCCATAGCTTTTATTCCCTTTTGCTTATTGAGGATTTATTTAGTTATAAATTAGTACCTTGGGAACATGGTAGAATTTGCTAAAATCGCTAACATTATCTGTTGATTCATCACAATGCTTTTTCATATTTTCTAAGCATTTTCGCCGCTTTTCACACGCCGCCGGGATTCGTTTAAATAGCAGTATAGTTTTTAACGAGAGTTAATAGCCCTAAAGCCTGCCATGACACCAGAAACTGCCGCAGCGTTTAATTGATCGGCGGCGATCATATCTTCTTTTGAATATTCAACAAATGCTCTTGTAGCTTGACAGCTTAGTTGCAAAAATTCCATATGCTTAATATACCTATCAATAGCTTCCACATTAATCTCATTGGCTAAACCAAGATAATGTTCCTCAAGATAATATTGGGCTTGCTTCAACTCCCCAATGATTTCTGTAAGTATATTTTCGGCCTCTTTATATTCTTTTTCGATGCTTTCCAGATGCTCCGGTTCGTATTGTATTGTATTCGTACTCATGCTTGATTCTCCATAAATCTTTCCTTTAATAAATTAATAATATCGGCATGGCTTTTAGGGTAGAGCAACCGCCTTTTATAATCATACATATATAGCTGATTATCTGCTCTAAAATATGCTTCTTCGGTACCGGTTTGATAAATTTTAGTTTGGAGCTCAAAATAGTTGTTTTTGAAATTATAAGTTTTTTCAAGCTTGTCTGCTCTGATTTTTATTTCTTCCATTGTTTTGGAATTGGGGGCATCATTTAAAAAATCAAAGGTCTCTAGGAACTGATGGGTAATGTCTCTAATATCAATAACGGTAATATCATATTCTTTTTTGCTTAACTGATTGATCATCACCGCTTCTTCAGAATTTAAAATGCCGATAGATAGGGACATAATTTTTATGTACTTTGAGGCAGCTTTATAATTCATCAATCTTCTTGTTATTAAGAAACCTTGTTCCGTAAGCTGATCGCGATTTTCTAAAAATCCCTTCCTTATTAATGAATCTTTAATTGCATGATCTAAAGGTTCGGTCATTTTTATCTCAGATAACTCAGGTAGAAAACAAATTTCCTTGCCGTCCAAAATACTATTAAGAATAAATATTTCTTGAATGGTCATTTTGTTACCATTGCGCCTTTCTGGCTTAATCAGCATTATTTAAATTATTTNGTTAATAATTTTGGATATGTGATTTTACTGATTTCATCATCGTAAATAGAACGGAATTTCTCTTCATTTTCATCAATATAACCCTCAAAGTGTATTTCCGCGATGTCATCGCTGTTGAAAAAATAAACCTGCTGATCTGTTTGACCTTCGGGAAATAGGCAAGCAGAGTAATCAAAATATCCGATTATACCATTATCATTGAATAGTGGTGCTCGGTTAAGAATCATGACTTTTCTCTCGCCGCCTCTCAATTGAACTACAGAACCAATTGATAGCATCTTCTTCATAGTAAAATTTCTCCTTTTTTGTATTTGTTAAAAAAATATATTTTTTGATAAATATGTGCAGAAAATAATATTAAAGCCATGCAAAACCACATCATTAAACTTATAATTAAAAGAACGACTTTGACATAAATAATAAACAAAGCAAAGAAAACGGTAAAGACAACAACAAAACTAAAAACAATAAATATTTGTAAACGTATTTTTCTTCGCGCCTTTATAATTAATTCATTTAATTCACTTTCCGAAATATAAGCTTTTACTGTTTGATTACCAAGCCATGGCGTAATTGCCTTTATGTAAAATTTATAAGCTATAACAGTTGTGATAATTATGCCAAATAAAACTATGAACATATTGCTTTGGAATTTTTTTTCTATAGATATATAATTATCTATATTTCTTAAAGCGATTATCGCTATAAAATACCAAATACTTTGGTATGGCTTAAAAGTCGATTTTTTACTCTTGTTTCTAGTGCTGTAAAAAGTTTTTTCCTCAAAATCGTATAATAATCCATAACCATCTTTCAT
>WQST01000059.1 GCA_009787745.1 Lachnospiraceae bacterium | reverse complement strand
ATTGTATTGATTGGTTAAAATACTTAACGGATACGAATCATAATTTACCGATTTATCTGGCGGGTTTGTCAATGGGGGCGTCGACAGTCTTGATGGCGGCCGAGTTTGATTTGCCCGAAACAGTAAAAGGGATTATTGCTGACTGCGGCTTTACATCACCTTATGAAATAGTGATAAAAGTTGCGAATTTATACCACCTAAAAACGCGGACAGTTAATCATATCGACCGGATGTGCTATAAAAAGACAGGCTTCAATCTTAATAACCTATCGACTCTGCGGGCGATGGATAATTGTCGGGTTCCGATTTTGTTCATCCATGGGACGGCGGATAATTTAATCCCGTTTGAAATGACGGTAAAAAATTATCATGCCTGCCGAAGTAAAAAGAAATTACTGCTAATCGAAGGCGCCGAGCATTGTAAAAGTTTTTCGCATGACAAAAAGAAATATTACGAAACAATGTGTTCCTTTTTTGGGTGGAACCCGATATTGCAAAATGACGGTTAAGCCAACAACCCCGAACGCTCGCGGATTTGTTCAAGTGTCAGTAAAGCCTTTTCGAAATCATATTCCTCAATCTGCTCGATGAGTTCGTCGCGATAAGTGCCGAACTCAGCAAAAGTATCATCGATTTCAGGAAGCAATTCAAGACAAGCGGCATCCCCGCATTTAATTAAAGGGATTAACTTATCGTAAAGCTTAAGTACTGCCGTATTCCGATCATCATTTTTGTTTGAAAAATTGACGCCGCCGCGGGCTTTCGGCTTAAGCTCTTTGAGAACATTTGTAAGTTCTTCCTTAAGCGCCGCCAATTGCTCATCCGAACATAATCTTTCTTCCAGTAAACATGCTTCAAGTTCCGCGGCAAGCGCGGATAAATCCAAAGCACCGATCCATGCGGAACTGCTTTTTAGTGAATGCGCGACTTTTCTGGCGGCGGCGATATTCGCTTCATTAATATAACCCGCGAATTCATGATAACGTTTCGCATTATCCAAGTAAAAATTATGTTTTAATTTCTGATATAATTTCTTATCAAAGACCGCGTTTTCAAGCCCCAATTCTTCATTAATGACTGCTTTTTGCGTGTTAATGGCTTCAATTATGGCGGCTTTGGGATTACTTTCTTCCATTGATACGGGTGTCATATATTTAAGCACACATGCCCAAAGTTCCTGCGCATAAAAAGGCTTCGAAATATAATCACTCATCCCCAATGTCAGATAACTTTCGCGGTCACGCTTCATCGCGTTTGCTGTCAGGGCAATAATCGGGGTCGTGATACCCAGTGATAAAAGCTTGTGTGTCGCTTCAATCCCATCCATAACGGGCATATGAATATCCATAAAAATCAAATCAAATGATTTGTTTAACATCAATCGCTCTGTAATCATATCGACAGCACACTGCCCGTTTGCGGCAATAAATGTTTTTAGGCCAATTCGTGATAAATGCTCAACGATTACCTGCTGATTAATGATATTATCTTCACAAACCAAAACTTCGCCTTTGAAATGCGGTTTTTTGACTGATGTATCGGCAACTTTCTTTTTGGGCTTAGTAACATCGTCAACAGTTTCAAATGTCAGGGTAAAAGTAAAAGTGGTACCGACGCCGAGTTTGCTTTCCGTAATAAGCTCACCGCCCATTAAGGCGATCATATCACGCGTAATACTTAGGCCAAGCCCTGTTCCGCCATATCTACGGGTCGTGGTTTGATCGGCTTGCCGAAAAGGGGTAAAGACATACGTAAGCTGCTCTTTCGTCATACCGATTCCCGTATCTTTAATGGTAAAGCGGATTTCAACCATTTTTTCATATGAAGCGACGAGTGCGGCTTCAAGCTTGACCGAACCCTGATGGGTGAATTTAATCGCGTTGGAGAGGAGATTGTTAATTATTTGGGTAATTTTGTTAGGGTCACTTTTTAACTTAATCCATGCAAAAGGTTCGTGGCCGAAATATAGTTCAATCCCCTTTTCTTCGGCTTTAATACGGTTTAGATGTTCACAATGCTTAAAAATATCATGAAGGCTGAAATCAACTTTTTCTAGTTCAACCTTACCTGCTTCAATTTTCGAAATATCAAGGATATCATTAACGATTGCAAGAAGGCCGTTGGCGCTGACCTTTACTTTTTCCAGATAATCCCGGGTGGTTTTGCTTAAATTGGCTTCTTCCTGTGCCAGTTCAATGAAGCCGATGATACCATTCATCGGGGTTCTGATTTCATGGCTCATATTCGCCAAAAAAGCCGACTTCATCTTCGAAGCTTCCGCCGCCGCCATCGCCGCTTGTTGTAACTCATCTTGTAAAGAAACCATTTTCGTGATATCAGTAAAATGACAAATTAACTGATTGCTTGAATTGGCTTCCTGATTTTTCTTGCCGCGAATAATAACCCAGCCGACGGATTTATCCTTTTTGATAATTCTGATTTGCAATTCGAAGGATTCGTTTTTGCGGCAGGCTTGGGTAATTGCCCGCCCTGTCCGGTGGACATCGTCAGGGTGGATGATTTTGTCAGTCTCTAAATTAGTCGCCGACATAAATTCATCATATTCATAACCGAGGAAGTTAAGCATATGTTCATTGATATAATAAACAGGATAATTAGGCAGATTATACATCCCAATAATACCGCCCGGAACACTGGCGCTGATCAGTTCGTGTGCGCCTGCTTTCAACTCCTCTTTCATTCTCGCGATCGTATCGGCGACTTTTCGAATCATAATTGTGCAATGAATATTATCATTTTGGGGGTCAATAAATAATTGGATGTTACGTTCAGCCCAAAAATAATTACCGTTTTGATGTAAACGCCGATGTTGAGTCGTAAAATTATATTCGCCTTGATGGTATTTATCAATTAATGATTGGACGTCGAAATTCTTCTTATATTCAATCAAATCGTCGGGATGGACAAGGTTTTCCGCGATATACCTGCTTATATCACTGAATGTCAGAGGAATATCAGCAGGAACGACCGACTGCGCATAACCGCCTGCGGTCTCTAAGGCGTCCATTGATAAATTGAAATCATAATAATGGATGCACTCCGCAATCAAACTGCGGATTGTCGGATCCCATTTATGAAAATAATATGTCAGATCATGATTGCTGTCTAAGTTAAATTCTTTATGTGTTGCATCACTCATAGTCTTTCCTCCTGCGCTGCTTAACTTATGTCATCCTCAAATATCATGGTTCTCAGGCGTTAAATTCTTAACCGCCGTTCCCAGCATTAACTTGATTCGATTTAGCTGATTGACCTCACCGGCGCCCGGGTCATAATCAATTGCAACGATGTTCGCCGACGGATTAAGCCGCCTTAACTCCTTAATAACACCCTTTCCGACAATATGATTCGGCAGACAACCAAAAGGCTGCGCACAAATGATATTGTTTACGCCGTCGCCGATAAGTTCCGCCATTTCCCCTGTCAGAAGCCAGCCTTCCCCTGTCTGATTCCCGAGTGAAACAATCGGTTCCGCCAGCCTTGCCAGCTTCTTAATGCCGATCGGCTCGGAAAAATTATTGCTTTTCCGAAAAGCTTTAACCGCCGGCCGGCGGATAGCTTCAATTATATGTATCGCGAGTTCGGCGATGTAAGCTGTTTTGCGATCTGTCCCAAGCCGCTTGGCCTTATATATTTGATTATAAAAGCAATAGAGAATAAAATCAATCAAATCAGGTACAACTGCTTCGGCTCCTTCATCTTCTAATAGTTTGACAAGGTTATTGTTGGCTGACGGCGCGTATTTGACGAGGATTTCGCCGACGATGCCGACACGCGGCTTTAACTCATCCGTAATCTTTATTTTGTCGAAGGACTTGATGATTTTACGGCTTAAGCGGCGGAATTTCAGATAACTAAACAATCCTGCATGTTTTTTACCCAAAAAATTTCGGCATTTTAAGAGCCATTGCTCGTGAAGCTCATTGACTGAGTTGGTCAATTCCTCGTAAGGGCGCATCCGATATATACAGCGCATAAAGATATCACCCAGAATAATTCCGTAACCAAGCTTAAGCAATAATTTTGCATTAATTTTTAACCCCGGTGAATTTTCCAAACCTGATAAATTAAGCGAAATTATCGGGACATCAGGCATTCCCGCATTAGCGAGCGCCCGGCGGATGAAACTGACATAATTAGTCGCTCGGCATCCCCCGCCTGTTTGGGTCATAATGACCGCTGTTCGCTCAGGGTCATAAGCACCGGAGAGCAAAGCATCCAAAATTTGCCCGATAACTAAGAGCGAAGGGTAGCAGGCATCATTGTTGACGTATTTGAGGGCGATATCGGTGGCACGTTTATTGTCATTTGGCAAGACGACCGCTTTATAACCGCAGGAATTAAAAGCACCTTCCAATAACTGAAAATGAATCGGCGACATCTGCGGCACCAAAATCGTATGCGTTTTTTTCATTTCAGCAGTAAACAGCGGGTAAGAAGCGCAAGTCTCGGTAATTTCACGGATGTGGTGTTCTTGCTCACGGGTTTTGATTGCCGAAAGTAATGAGCGAATCCTGATTCTTGCCGCTCCAAGGCTATTGACTTCATCAATTTTTATGCAGGTATAAATCTTTTCGGAACTATTAAGAATATCTGCGACTAAGTCGGTCGTAACCGCGTCAAGGCCGCAGCCGAAAGAATTTAACTGGATTAGTTCCAAGTCGCCGCGCGTTTTCACGAAATCGGCGGCGGCATAAAGCCTTGTATGGTACATCCATTGGTCGGAAGCCAAAAGCGGGCGTTTCGGCTTGCCAAGATGTGAAACCGCGTCTTCGGATAAAACGACCAAGCCATATGAATTGATTAAATCGGGGATGCCATGATGGATTTCGGGGTCGATATGATAAGGGCGCCCTGCTAAAACAATTCCTTTTCGTCCCGTTTCGCTCATGAAACGCAGTGCTTCTTCACCCTTTAATTTGATGTCTTCGCGGGCTTTTTCCTGTTCTTTGTAAGCCAGACTTGCGGCACGAATTATCTCACGCGGCGGTATCTCGCTAAATTCCGCGGCAAGAGCTTTAGTGACGGTATTGATGTTCTTAAATGACATAAAAGGATTGCGTAAAATAACCTTGCCATGACTTATTTCTTCCATATTATTCTTGATGTTTTCGGAATATGAAACAACAATCGGGCAGTTATAATGATTGTTCGCATCAGGAAACTCCTGCCGTTCATAAAAAAGGGCAGGGTAGAAGATAAAGTCAACTTCACGATTCAAAAGCCACTTAATATGACCGTGAACCAACTTAGCGGGATAACAAACCGACTCACTGGGGATCGAATCGATCCCAAGCTCATATATCTTTTGATGTGATGGCGGGGAAAGGACGATGCGGTATCCCAAAGCCGTAAAAAAGGTGTGCCAGAAAGGGTAGTTTTCATAAATGTTAAGAACTCTGGGAATGCCGACGGTACCGCGCGTCGCCAGATCGGGGGTGAGCGGGGTATAGTCAAATTGGCGTTCGAGTTTGTACTCATATAAATTCGGGATGCCATCTTTGTTTTTGTTAAAACCTAATCCTCTTTCACAGCGGTTTCCCGAGATATATTGGCGGCCGCCCGTGAAATTATTAACGGTCAGGCGGCAATTGTTAGTACAGCCTTTACAGACCGCCATATCGGAAGTGTAATTCAGAGCTTTAATTTTTTCGATTGAAAGCATCGTAGTCGGGATTTTGTAAGCCTTATATTCTTCTTTGGCGATTAAGGCGGCTCCGAAGGCACCCATAATCCCTGCGATATCGGGTCTTACGGCATTGATGCCCGTGATTTTTTCGAAACTGCGAAGAACGGCGTTGTTATGAAATGTACCGCCCTGAACAACGATATTATTGCCTAAGTCTTCGACATCGGTTAATTTGATTACTTTGAACAAAGCATTTTTGATAACGGAATAAGCTAACCCGGCGGAGATATCGGCGATGCGCGCACCTTCCTTTTGGGCTTGTTTTACTTTGGAATTCATAAAAACGGTACAGCGGGTGCCAAGGTCAATGGGATTTTCGGCGAAGATGGCTTCTTTGGCGAAGGTTTGAACGCTTTTATTAAGTGTCTTGGCGAAGGTTTCGATGAAAGAGCCGCAACCTGATGAACATGCTTCGTTTAGGAGCACATTATCAACGGCGTTATTTTTGATTTTGATGAATTTCATGTCCTGACCGCCGATATCGAGAATGCTTTCAACGTCGGGATTAAAGAAGGCGGCGGCGTGATAATGGGCGACGGTTTCGACTTCGCCGCTGTCGAGTATAAATGCGGCTTTCATCAGATGCTCGCCGTAGCCTGTCGCACATGAGCGGACGATTTTGGCATCGGGCGGTAATTTCCGGTAGATTTCCTTAAGCGCGGTAATGGCGGTTTTAATCGGGCTTCCGTCATTATTGCGATAGAATGAATGGAGTAAGGCTCCGTCCTCGGCAATCAGGGCGGCTTTGGTCGTCGTTGACCCCGCGTCGATACCGAGATAGCAGTTGCCGCGGTAGGTGGGCAGGTCTTTGACTTTGACCTGTGCTTTATCATGACGTTTAACGAAAGCGTCATATTCTTTTTCACTTGTAAAAAGCGGTTCGATTCTTTGAACTTCAAACTCCATTTTGATTTGCGCGGAAAGCATGTCGGTTAATTGATAGAGGGTGAAATTGGCTTCCTGGTTAAGCTCATAGGCATATAAAGCGGCGCCGATGGCGGCGTAAAGATGTGACAATTCGGTATTTACGACGTGCTCGTCGTCAAGTTTCAAAGTCTCGATAAAAGCGGCTTTTAGTTCTGACAAAAAGTAAAGGGGTCCGCCTAAGAAAGCGACATGACCGCGGATTGGCTTACCGCAGGCGAGACCTTGGATGGTTTGGTTTACGACCGCGCGGAAAATAGATGCGGCGAGGTCTTCTTTGGCGGCGCCGTCATTAATTAAGGGCTGGATATCGGATTTCGCGAAAACACCGCAGCGGGCGGCGATGGTATAGACGGAGCGGTGGTTCATGGCATATGTATTTAGTCCGTCTAAATCGCATTTGAGGAGTGCCGCCATTTGATCGATGAATGAACCTGTTCCGCCTGCGCAGATACCGTTCATGCGCTGTTCGGCGTTTCCACCTTCGAAATAGATGATTTTGGCATCTTCGCCGCCGAGTTCGATGGCGACGTCGGTTTGGGGGGCGAGTTGTTTTAGTGAGGCGGCGAGAGCTAAGACTTCTTGGATGAAGGNGATATTCAGGTGCTTGGATAGGTTTAAGCCGCCGGAGCCGGTTATGACCGGGGCGCCGGAGATGTCTCCCAGTTCGTTATAAGCTTTTTTGATTAGGGCATGGAGAGTTTCTTGGATGCTTGTAAAGTGTCTTTCGTAAGCCGAATAGACAGTTTCTTTTTCAGGGGAGAGGATGGCTATTTTTACTGTTGTTGATCCGATATCAATGCCAATGGTGTACATTTCTGAACTCCTTGTCAGGGGGGGTGTTTTCGGGGCTGTTCAAATCTCTATATTATAACATGAAAGAGGGGGGTTAGGCAATGTTGAAAAAAATGTCAAAATTGACCCTTAGTCCAACGTTTCAACGAGAATTGATAGCCCTGAAGCCTGCCACTTCTTTTGATTATTCAACAAATGCTCTCGTAGCTTGACAGCTTAGTTGTAAAAATTTCAGATGTTTAATATACCTATCAATTGCCTCCATATTAATCTCACTTACCAAGATAATCTTTAGCATGTTTTAACGCTTCAAAGATTTCAGTAATTATATCCTCTGCTTCTTTATATATTCTGTTTCAATACTTTCCAGACGTTCTGGTTCGTATCGGATTGTGTTAGTATTCATGCTTGCACCTCCAATCTTTCCTTGAAGATGCTGATAATATCGGCTTGGTTCTTAGGATAGAGTAGCCGCCTTTTATAATCGTATATATATAGCTGATTATCTGCTAAAGGTTCGGTCATTTTATCTCAGACAATTCCGGTAGAAAACAAATCTCTTGACCGTCTAAAATTTGATTAAAAACAAATATTTCTTGGATAGTCATTTTGTCACCGTTTTCCCTTTTATTGTATTAATAAATATTATTCCCTAAATATTCTGCTTTTGACTAGAAGACCTTTTTCATCTTCTTCATATTTAAATAAAATAAATAACAAAACCAAGTTTTCTTCATTGTTTCCTCACCAAAAGTTATCACAAATCAGTCATCTATTTCTTGAAACTTTTTTATAAGCTCTAATTGCTTTTCTGTATAATAAGTTGTAGCCATAAAATACTTTTTATTTTTACTATAACAGAAAGGGGAGATTGCACTTGATCCGCTAGAGCCATACCAAACAACAATGTTTAATAATTGAGGGTACATATTAGGAAGTTCGACAAACTCATGTTTGAAAAGGTTTTTGGTTTGATCTATATATAGCGTTGTTTTTTTACCATCTTCTTCTATTTCAAAGCTGATAAATCCAGATCCTAGCGGCAATTCCTCTGAAATTTTTATTTCCATATCTATAATTTGGGAGTATGTATTGATAAATTCACGATATTCCTTATCGCTACTATCAACGCTAAATTTTTCCCGCGCCATATATCTTGTTTTTTCCCATTGCTCAAGATCGTATAAGTGATACTCACCGTCTACCATTCTTGATATAGTATTTTCCATATTTTCTTCTGTAAGACGCCATTTGGCAATGAATTCCTCAATTTCAACCACTTCAAAGTCTTTAATGGATAAACCAACATCCTTCGTTTTAATATATTCTAGAAATCTTTCTTTGCTAACGAACTCTTCTTTCGCTATTTCTACAGGCATCGTTTCTTCTCCTTCCATTAAACCTTGGTTTTCTTTATTTGGTTTATTGCCACAAGCACATATTAATAGTACAGACAATATTAATAATAAGCAACCTTTTTTCATCGTTTTTCTCACCTTATAATAAGACTTCTTTCATTTATGATAATATTTTGCATTTCTATTGTTGCTGTGGGGAATAACTCAGCATTTGATATCATCGGAGCCTCATAACCAGTTACATTAGTAGCAAAATTATCGGCAAAAAATTCTCTGTTTTGCGCTCCGGTTACATTCCCACTTGTATCATACCAATAATCCACTCTCCAATGTCCAAAACCGCCATTAATCTGATTATTTGTAACACCACCATATACATCTGAGGCTGTACCGTTTACTGATGAATTAGCTAATTTCACTGAATACTCATTTATAACTCTAGTTCTAATAGCATCTAAAAAAGGATCCGTTAATGGCGCGCCTGTATGTTTCAGACTTTCAAAAATTAAATTGATTTCATTTTCTTGTTGGGGGGTACGAGTTTGCGGAAAAAGTTTTTCAATTTCCACTCTCATATTATCATATACATCGTTTTCAATGCTTGTCAGTAAAGAATTACTAGCATTTCCATTAAAACCTGTCATCGCATGATCCATGCCATGACCTAGTTCGTGGAAAAATGTGAAATAAGCCCCCCTTCCGTCAGCCGCGCCATAAGGTTGTGTCGCAGGAGGAACTGTAACAGAGTTAAGATTTACGGAGATCGCTCTATTTGTCGGCGAATAGTGTTGAGTCCCCGGTTCATTTATCGTAGCAATACTAATATCCGGCAAATATTTAAACATAACATATTGATAACGCTCCGGAGACTTATACGCAATAAACTTAATATTCAAGATATCAATACTCCTGATACTTTGAGAACCTAAAAAATTATCCATTATTGTGGTGCGATCAGGATATATCATTTCATAGTATTTAACTAAACGATTCTTGTCTGAATAGCTTGCCGCTCGTAAATCGGCACCTTCGTAAGAATCGACAATAGCCTTTACCATAGCTATTTGAAGAGTAATCGTGGGTTTTTGTTTTAAATCCTTCAACTTTCCTTTAAGCATATTTTTAAAGTAATTTTGCAGATTACTATAATCCAAAGCCGGCATAATCAGTTCATAAATTGAAACTTCTTTTATTGCTCCGGAAGTAAAACTACTAGTCACTCTTACATTCTCAGGACTTATTGTTATGATTTCATCTAAAACTTCTCCCATTTTTTTAGCAAAAGGAGTATCAACATTATCAATTATTTCATCATGAATATTTTCCGCATACGCCTTCATCGCTTCGCGAGCATCTTTAAGGCGAGTAAGATCCGCTTGGGTAAAAGTCAGCTTTGGAACATTAAGCTGATCATAACCAACACGATTAGAGGCACTTATTAAGTTAATAGCATTTTGAATCTTGGCATAATTTTCTTCAAAATACTGAATCATCTCATCCACAGAGCCGCCGGCTTGCCATTTTGCTTTTAGATCGTCCCACTCACGTCTACTGGATTGGAGGGTTTTAATATTTTTTGCCATAGTCTTATCCCCTTTTGCTTATTAAGGATTTTTATTTGATACAAATTTGTTACCTTTGGAACGTAGATCTGTTAGCTCGTCACAATGCTTTTTCATATTTTCGCAACAAGGTTTTAACTTCCGCTCATATGCTCTAATGGCATTATGAAGCTCCAAGCACTTTTGTTTTGATTCACCTTGCCATTCATTTGTATTTAGCAGACCTAAGATGTTAGCAAATTTTTCTCTTAAAGAGACCAATTTATTACCCGCATTTTCTAGATATGTAATGGCATTAGGTAGTTCGTCCATGTCTTATTACTACCTTAAACGTAAGTGGGGGATGTTGGCGGGGGGGACGGAGAGTTCGTCAATTCCTAAATTAATAAAATACTCTAGGAGAGCGGGGTAGGCGGCAAGGTCGCCGCAGATGGAAACCTTTATGCCTGCCTGGCGGGCGGCGGCGGCAGTCAGGGCGATCATTTTTAGGATTGCTTGGTAGGTAGGGTCTGTATATACGTCGGCGTCGGCGCTTAGGCGGTCGATGGCGAGGGTGTAGGATTCTAAATCGTTGGTGCCGATGCTGAAGAAATCGACTTGTTTGGCGAAATCGGCGGCGAGGACGACGGCGGCGGGGGTTTCGATCATAATTCCGAAATCGACGTTACCCCAGATCTGACCTTCTTTTGTTAGTTCGGCTTTAATTTCTGCGATAAGCTTTTTTGTTTTTTTGACTTCGTTCAGGGATGTAATCATAGGGAGCATGATGCCGATGTTTCCGTAGAGAGCGGCGCGGTAGATAGCGCGTAGTTGGGTTTTGAAGAGGTCGATGTACTTGAAACTAAAGCGGATTCCGCGGCATCCGAGAGCGGGGTTTTGTTCTTTTTCGGCGAGGATGTAATCGGGCAGTTTGTCGTAACCTAAATCAGCAGTGCGGATAATGACTTTTTTGCCGGACATTTTTTTGGCGATTTGTTTATATATTTGGAATTGTTCTTCTTCGGCGGGCGGGGCATTTTTTCCAAGGTAGAGAAATTCACTGCGGAAAAGTCCGATACCGTCGGCATTATTTTGGATGGCTTCGTCGGCGTCGGAAAGCCCTGTGATGTTGGCGGAGATGGAGATAGGGGGATTGAT
>WQST01000058.1 GCA_009787745.1 Lachnospiraceae bacterium | reverse complement strand
CTATTGTTTCCGCTTATCAGGGAAAAGTAGTTGCGTCTGCTTACTCTAGCACAATGGGTAATTATATTATGATTGATCATGGCGACGGAGTATATACAATTTATATGCATTGTTCGAAACTATATGTTTCGGAAGGAACCGAAGTCAGCAAAGGGCAAACAATCGCCGCAATCGGTTCGACCGGAAGATCGACAGGACCGCATCTCCATTTCAGCGTTCGGGTTGGCGGGCAATATGTTTCACCGTGGGGATACTTTGGCAGTTAACAGTGAACTCAGATTGGATACGAAATGATGTTTGATGAACAGAAAATAACAGAAACTCAAAAGCTTTATACAGAACGAAGAAAAGGATTTAACTCAGGGCTTATCTGCGGCATTATTTGCACTATTTTTATTGTTTTAGCGGGTCTTGGCGGACAATATTTATATGATACCATTGTCCTTAAAGCTGTCGTAGTTGATGATAACCAATATAATTCTGTTATTAATAAGCGGTCTATCAATAAAATCGAAGCAATGGAAGAAATAATCCAAACCCGCTTCTATCAAGTTGAAAATATCACAAATGAAGAACTGGAAGAAGGTCTTTACCGCGGTTTGATTAGTGCGCTTAATGATCCATATGCTGATTATTTTTCCAAAGATGAACTAATTATGGCACATGCTAGTATAGAAGGTGTTTTTTATGGTATCGGCGCACTTATCTCTTATGATGAAGAAAAAAATCTGGCAGTAATCAGCGGTATCCTTGAAGGAGGTTCGGCGGCGGAATCAGATTTGAGGGAAGGTGACTACATCATCATGGTTGACGATGTGGATGTTACTGCTTATTCGTCAGCCGAGGTCGTTTCTTTGGTTCGCGGGCAGGAAAATACTAAAGTTATGCTAACAATTTATCGTGAAGGAGTTTCTGATTACATTACCTTTGATTTAATCAGGAAGAAGGCATTAGAGAAAGCGACTGTCAGATCAGGATTTACAGAAGACGCCAATATTGGCTATATACGTATTTATGAGTTTGATAATATAACGATAAATCAGTTTAATGATGCTTTGGATGAGTTGATGGAGAATGGGATTCGCGGTTTGATTATCGACTTACGTTCTAATCCCGGCGGCAATATTAATTCAGTTAATGCGATTGCCCGCCGGATTTTACCCGAAGGGCTGATTGTTTATACAGAAGATCGGCAAGGTAAACGTGTCGAGTATACATGTGACGGTAAAAATGAATTAATGATCCCGTTGACTGTACTGGTCGATCAAGCAACTGCCAGTGCCGCCGAAATATTAGCGGGGGCAATTCAGGATTATCAAAAAGGAACCGTAATCGGCCAACAAACATTTGGCAAGGGAATAGTCCAGCAGATTGTCAATATGTCCGACAATACAGCCGTTAAACTAACCGTTAGTTCTTACTATACTCCGCTGGGGCGCAGTCTTAACGGAACAGGTGTCACCCCTGATATAATAGTCGAACTTAACCACAGCGCTTATTATGAGGATGATATTGACACTCAGTTTGAAGAAGCAATGAGGGTTTTGAAGGATAAGATTTATTAAATCCTCAAAGTTCTGCTAAAGGATTAGCTTTTTTACTTTTCTTCTCTTTCGCCAATATCTTATCTATATAATAACCCGTATAAGATCCTTTTACCTTCGCTACCTGTTCAGGGGTGCCGACGGCTACGACTGTGCCGCCGCGATCGCCGCCCTCCGGACCCATATCAATGATGTAATCAGCCGTTTTTATGACATCGAGATTATGCTCAATAACAACTACGGTATTGCCGCCGTTTGTCAGTTGATGAAGAATTTCGACCAGCTTATGCACGTCGGCAAAGTGAAGTCCCGTCGTGGGCTCATCAAGAATATAGATGGTTTTCCCTGTACTGCGGCGCGAAAGTTCGGTCGCCAATTTAACACGTTGGGCTTCTCCGCCTGAAAGCGTCGTCGCCGGCTGCCCCATCTTGATATAGGAAAGCCCTACTTCATGAAGTGTCGCAATTTTTCGCCGAATTGACGGTACGTTTTCGAAGAAGGTAAATGCTTCTTCAATCGTCATATCAAGAATATCGTAAATATTTTTCCCTTTATACCTGACATCTAAAGTCTCGCGGTTATAGCGTTTACCGCTGCAAACTTCACATGGCACATAGACGTCAGGGAGAAAGTGCATTTCTATCTTAATAATGCCATCACCCGAACAAGCTTCGCAACGGCCCCCTTTGACATTAAAGCTGAACCGTCCTTTTTTATAGCCCTTAATTTTAGCATCAGGGGTCGCGGCGAAAAGGTCACGAATCTGATCAAAAACACCTGTGTATGTCGCGGGGTTGGAACGCGGGGTGCGTCCGATCGGTGATTGGTCGATATCTATTACTTTATCAAGTTGTGAAATACCGGCTACTTCGCGGTGCTTCCCCGCAATTGTCCGCGCGCGGTTTAACTCTTTAGCTAATCTCTTATATAATATTTCATTGATTAATGAACTTTTACCCGAACCCGAAACACCTGTAATACAAGTCAATATACCAATCGGGATCTCTACGTCGATATTCTGTAAATTATTCTCGGCACCGCCGATAATCTTTAAATGTCCTGTTGCTTTACGCCGTACCTTGGGGATAGGAATCGATAATTTACCGCTGAGATATTGCCCGGTGATGGATTCCGGTGTATTCATAATATCTTCCGCACTGCCGACGGCTATTACTTCACCGCCGTGCGACCCCGCACCCGGACCGATATCGACAATATAGTCTGCGGACATCATCGTATCTTCATCGTGTTCGACGACTAAAAGGGTGTTCCCTAAATCGCGGAGATTTTTTAGGGTATTAAGCAGTTTATCATTATCCCTTTGATGTAAGCCAATACTGGGTTCATCAAGAATGTAACAAACGCCGACTAAACCTGAACCGATTTGGGTCGCCAAACGAATCCGTTGTGCTTCTCCGCCTGATAGTGATGATGTCGCCCGTGCCAAAGTCAGATAATTAAGCCCGACATCGATCAAAAAGCCAACCCGTGCCCGAATCTCTTTCAGAACTTGCTTACCAATCAAGCGTTGTTGCGGTGAAAGTTCTATATCCGTAAGAAAATCATACAGGGCATTTATTGACATTGATGTAATTTCATAGATATTGCGATCAGAAACCGTTACCGCGAGCGACTCCCTTTTAAGCCGCATCCCTTTACATTCATGGCAAGGGGTGATGCTCATAAAGCTTTCGTATTCGGCTTTCATCCCGTCAGATGAAGTTTCGCGATAGCGCCGTTCCATATTGCGGACAAGCCCTTCGAAAGCGACGGGATATACTCCCCTGCCTCTTTGACCCTGATAGTGAACCTCTACCTCTCTGCCGCCTGTCCCATAAATCAGGATATTTTTCACTTCCTCGGAAAGTGATTCAAATGGTGCATCAAGGCTAAAGTTATAAGCTGATGCCAAAGCCTTCAAAATAGCATTCGTGAAACTGCCGGGGTCGGAACTGGAATGCCAACCTGTGGATGTTATTGCACCGCCGTTGATACTCAGCTTCTTATCAGGAATCATTAGTTCAACCGAAAATTCCATCTTGTATCCCAGTCCGACACAGACGGGGCAAGCGCCGAAAGGATTATTAAATGAAAAACTTCGCGGTTCTATCTCATTAATACTGACGCCGCAGTCAGGGCAAGCGAAGCTAATGCTAAAGCTCATCGCATACCCCGGTACTTTTTCTCCGGCAGAGTTTTCGCTTTCCATCACATCAACGACCAGAAGTCCGTCGGCCAATTCCATAACGTTTTCGACCGAATCGGTCAATCGCTTCTCAATACCGCTTTTTACTACTAAGCGGTCAACAATAACTTCGATATTATGCTTAATATTCTTATCCAGCTTAATTTCTTCGGATAGCTCATATAGGCTTCCGTCAATTCTCACCCTGACATAACCGCTTCGTTTAGCGCGGTCAAAAACTTTCGTATGCTCACCTTTACGGCCGCGAACGACAGGTGCCAGCAATTGTATTCTGGTACCTTCCGGAAGTTCCATGATCTGATCGACCATTTCATCTATTGTTTGGCGGCGGATTTCTTTGCCGCATTCGGTGCAGTGGGGGATACCGATTCGGGCATAAAGCAGACGGAAATAGTCGTATATTTCTGTTACTGTCCCGACTGTCGAGCGCGGGTTTCTGTTGGTGGACTTCTGGTCGATGGAAATCGCGGGGGAAAGGCCTTCTATTTTTTCGACGTTGGGTTTTTCCATTTGCCCGAGGAATTGGCGGGCATATGATGAGAGTGATTCCATATAACGGCGCTGACCCTCGGCATAAATGGTGTCAAAAGCCAATGAAGATTTCCCTGAGCCTGATAAGCCCGTGAGGACGACTAGTTCATTGCGGGGGATGTCCAGATCGATTTGCTTTAGGTTGTGTTCGGCGGCGCCGCGGATTTTGATGAATCCACGTTGCTTTGGTTTTTGCTTTTCCATGATGGCTTTCTCCGTATCTGTTGGCTTATTCTATATCGTTTAGGTGCTTTTTTAGTTGGGTCATGTGGTCGCGGAGTTGGGCGGCTTTTTCGAAGTCTAACTCGGCGGCGGCTTTTTTCATGTTTTTCTGAACCTTGGCAATTGTTTTGATTAGTTCGGCTTGATCCATGGATTCGAAGTCTTTGGTGAAATCCATTTCTTCGGGGGGGACGTCTTTGGTGATACTGATTAGGTCGCGGACAGCTTTTCGGATTGATTGCGGGGTGATATTATTTTCTTCATTGTATTTTTGCTGGATTAGGCGGCGGCGGTTGGTTTCTTCAATCGCGGTTCGCATTGAGTCGGTGATGTGGTCGGCATACATGATAACATGGCCATCGACATTTCGTGCCGCCCGCCCGACCGTCTGGATGAGGGATGTGCCTGAGCGCAAAAACCCTTCCTTATCGGCATCTAAGATGGCGACGAGGGAAATTTCGGGGATGTCAAGACCCTCGCGAAGCAGGTTGATGCCGACTAAAACATCGAAAACATCAAGGCGCATATCACGGATTATTTCTGCTCTTTCGAGAGTTTCTATATCAGAATGGAGGTATTTGACACGGATTCCGACTTCACGCATGTAATTGGTCAAATCTTCCGCCATTTTCTTCGTTAATGTCGTGATCAGGACTTTTTGTTTAACAGCGGTAACTTTGTTTACCTCGGTAATTAAATCGTCAATTTGACCTTCAACGGGGCGAACGAAGATTTCCGGGTCGAGAAGCCCTGTCGGGCGGATGATTTGCTCGGCGCGAAAAAGTTCATGGCTTTCTTCATATACTGATGGTGTTGCTGAGACGAAGAGCATTTGGTTGATCCGGTCTTCGAACTCATGAAAAGCTAAGGGGCGGTTATCTTTCGCGGAAGGTAAACGGAAACCAAAATCGACGAGGGTCGTTTTGCGCGATTGGTCGCCTGCATGCATTCCGCGAATCTGAGGGATGGTCATATGTGATTCATCGATAATAATCAAGTAATCATCAGGAAAGAAATCCATTAAGGTAAACGGGGTTGCGCCTTCCGCTAAACCGTTGAGGTGGCGGGAGTAATTCTCAATTCCTGAGCAAAACCCGGTTTCTCTCAGCATTTCGATATCGAAATTGGTACGCTCGGAAATCCGCTGTGCTTCCAAGAGCTTGTCCTCGCTTTTAAAATAGCGAATCCGCTCTTCCAGTTCGGTTTCAATCTCTTTGAGTGCGGGTTCCATCGTACCTGCTTCTATTACATAATGGGAAGCAGGATAAATAAAGACATAATCAAGCACACTTTTCACTTTCCCGGTAAGCACATCAACTTCGGAAATTCTCTCAATTTCATCACCGAACAGTTCTACCCTGATCGCTGTATCCGAGGCGGCGGCAAGAAAAATTTCGATTACATCACCATGAACACGAAAAGTACCGCGCCGAAAATCCATTTCATTGCGATTATATTGAATCTCAACCAGCTTACGCAGTATATCATCACGTTCACGATTCTCCCCCGGGCGAAGTGACAAAGTCAGGTCGCGGTAATATTCGGGGCTACCGATTCCATAAATACAGGATACACTGGCGACGACGATTACATCACGGCGATCGACCAAAGAAGCGGTCGCCGAATGGCGAAGCTTGTCGATTTCATCATTGATGGAAGAATCTTTGGCAATGTAGGTATCAGAGGAAGGAACATATGCTTCAGGCTGGTAATAATCATAATATGAGACGAAATACTCCACGGCATTTTCGGGAAACATTTCTTTAAACTCGCCGTAAAGCTGTCCCGCAAGGGTTTTATTATGAGCAATGACTAAGGTCGGACGTTTTAATTCCTGAATAATATTAGCCATCGTAAATGTCTTACCGGAACCTGTTACGCCCAGAAGGGTCTGAAACTGATTCCCTTTCCGGAACCCCTCTATCAATGCGGCAATCGCTTCCGGCTGGTCGCCCGTCGGAACAAAAGGCGCTTGTAATTTAAAGTCCATCACATCAACTCCTGTTACACACTAAAATTCGCTTTCAGCTAGTATAGCATAAGAATTTTATTTTGTACAGCCCAAAAGCGAACTATTGTTCGCAAACTGTTGTTCTTTAAAAATAATTTGCCAATTATCCCTATAAATGATATAGTATAATTGTGTAAAGACAAAGGGAATAGGAGTGTATGAAGAAAAAATTTATATTAGTTGATGATAACCCAACCAATCTAACCGCCTGCGAATTGGCACTTAAGGGAAAATATGATATTTTTCCCGTTAACTCTGCCACGGATATGTTCGTTTTGCTTGAAAAAATGATACCGGATCTAATCTTACTTGATGTTGAGATGCCGATTATGACCGGTTATGAAGCCGCAAAAATCTTAAAGAAGAATTCTAAATATAAAGATATCCCGCTGATTTTTTTGACCGCTAAGGACGACCTAGAAAGCGAATTGGAAGGTTTAAATCTTGGCGCCTTTGATTACATTAAGAAACCCATTATCAAGACATTAATTCTGCGCCGCATTGAAACAGTCCTATCTTTAATTGATGTCCAGAAAAAGCTGACGATTAGCAATGAATCAATCAGCAATTTACTGGAAATGAAAACTAATGAAGTGGCGCTTAGACGCGCCGCCGAAGAAAACGCCATTAAAGCGTCGATGGCTAAAGGCGAGTTTTTGTCACGGATGAGCCATGAAATCCGTACCCCTCTAAATGCCATCATCGGGATGATTGAAATCGCTTCACGAACAGACGACAAGGATAAAATCCGTATTTGCTTGAAGAAAGCGGACTCGGCATCGAAACAGCTTCTCAGCTTAGTTAACGATATTTTGGATATCTCGAAAATTGAAGAAGGAAAGCTTGAATTGGCTAAGAATGAGTTCTCTTTCCGAAAAATGATCAATAATGTCATTAATGTCGTAAAAATCAAAGCGGATGAAAAAAATATCGACCTTGCGGTCAATCTGTCTGATAATATTTCTCCTTATTTTAGTACTGATGAACTGCGCTTATCACAGGTAATTACGAACTTATTAGCGAACGCCGTCAAATTTACCCCTGAAAAAGGGCGGGTTGAAATCAATGCCGCGGAGATCTGCGATAACGGCGATTCAGCGGTTCTTCGCGTTGAAATTGCTGACAACGGGATTGGGATCGAAAAGAAGCAGCAGGAGAATCTATTCCAACCCTTTGAACAAGCCAATAATAATATCTCACAAAAATTCGGCGGAACAGGTTTAGGTCTGGCGATTTCCAAGCAGATTGTCGAAATGATGGATGGCAAGATATGGGTTGAATCGGATTATAATCAAGGTGCTAAATTTATTTTCACGATAAATATCGAAAAAAGCGACGGAAATAGCTTTAACGATGGCTTTAATGACCCTAATGGCGAGCAATATGATTTTAGCCAAAATACGATTTTGGTCGCCGAAGATGTCGAAATAAACCGCGAAATCATTCAAGCTATTTTGGAAGAAACGAAAATAATCATTGATTTCGCCGAAAACGGGCAGGAAGCCGTTGATAAATTTACCGCCAACCCTGACCGCTACGATTTGATTTTGATGGATGTGCAAATGCCTGTTATGGACGGTCATATCGCAACGAAAAAGATCCGTGAAATGGAGATACCCCGCGCCTATGATATTGCGATTATCGCTATGACGGCTAATGTTTTCAAAGAAGATATCGAAGCTTGCCTCAATTCCGGGATGAACGGACATATCGGGAAGCCGATTTCTATTGAGGTTTTAATGGAGATTCTTTATAAGTGGCTGGTTTTAATCGGACGTTGATACTTTCGAAACAGCGCACCGAAGCTTTCTAAACTCGAACCCTCAAACTCCCGCAGACTCAGCATGAATGCGCCGCATTTAGTGCCTTATAATTAAGGCATAGAAGTGCTACCGATATAACCCTATCTTAAGATAGGTGGCTAGCCACTCAAACTATATTGTAAAAATAGACCGCAAAGTTTGGTTGCTTGGGCGGTCTATTTTGGTGATTCTTTTCGTCCTATTTCATATCCCAATGCTGATACCTGTGAAGGTTTTTTCGATTTTTTTCGATTTTTACGTTTTTCCTTGTTTTTACATATTGTTTCCCGGATAGAACTCCCGGCCGCAATGACATTTTTTCGGCGGTTCGGGCTTCATGGGCGGGCGCGGACGCGGACGCGGCGGGCAAACCTCCGGCCGGTCGGGATGGCAATTATTATCAGGCCCCATCGGGCAACACACGCAATAAGTCGGCTTCGTGAAATCCTTGGCGTGCTGCATCTTTACCTTCAACAGAAATTGTAAGTCAATGATTTTGTCGATTACTGAAGCTACGCTATTATTTACGGCAATAACTTCACATAAATCAGTACATTTCTTCGCAAGTACATACTGTATTTTTTCACCTTCCGCATTGATTATGTGACTGAGGGCGCTTTCTTCCATGGCGATAGAGGTTAAGATGGCGTTGACGGCTTCATCACGGGTTAAGATTGTATCGCTGTCGGGAAATTTCGGTAACGACATTAATATTTCTCCTGCTGCGCAACTTTACAATTATTTTATGCTAACTTCTTTTTTGTGTGCAGACTACGGCGTAGCCGTGAATAATAAGATGCCGACAGTAACGTTTTGTCGATTAAGGCAATATAATGTATAAAGGCAATCTCCAAAACCTAGTTTCACACGATTTTTCGCGGTGTAAAAACCCATAAACTCAAGCTTTTTCCACCACAAAAATCAGTTCAACTTGGGTTTTCGGAGGTAGCATAAAAACTAATTTGGAGGTTTTAAAATTATGTCAATGCCCAAATTTCCGGAAATTCCCGGCTTGAGCCTTGAAGATTCCATGGTTCAGATCATTTCATCGATCGCGATGGAAGAGCTTGCACTCAGTCATATTATAAATAGCGAGGGAGAAAAGATCCAGTATGTTTTGGGAACGCTCGAAACCGGTACCGGATCTTCCGGCCAGAAGATTAGCCTTGAAGATATACTTAAGGTAAACGAAAGCGTTAAGGATATGTTGGGGGCCGTTTCAATGAATCAGATGTTCCTGCTCGGTAAGTTATCCGCGGCAATGGATGCTTATTCTAAACTAAAAGCCGGCGCCCAAAAATCATAATGGAGGTAAACAACCATGTCTATGCCCAAATTTCCGGAAAATCCGGACTTAAACCTTGAGGACTCAGTGGTACAGATCATTTCATCCATCGCGATGGAAGAACTGGCCCTCAGTCACGTCTTAAATGCCGAAGGTGAAAAGCTACAATATGTTCTCGGCACCCTTGGCTCCGGGAACCAACCGCCCCACCCTCCGACCGTAACGGAGATTCTTAAAGTAAATGAAAGTGTCAAAAATATGCTTTCGACAGTTTCGATGAACCAGATGTTTTTGTTGGGAAAAATGTCTTCAGCGATGGATGCTTATTCCAAGCTAAAAGAAGGGATGGTTACCACTGATAGCGTAACAATACTTGGCGGCGACCAAAAAATTAATGTGGGAGAAAAATATACCCCGAAATATGAAATCGTCCCGCCCAACAGCAGTGAGCGGCCGCATTGGAGTTCGAGTGACGAGAGCGTCGCAAAGGTTGACCAAAACGGGGTAATCACCGGCGTCGGTGAAGGTGCGGCGATTATTACCATCACCTCCGGCGATCACAGCGACAGTATCACTATTGTGGTTACGAAGCCGGTGTCCCGGGATTTACCGCTGAAAAACGGGGAAGGGCCCTACGATACCCGCATTGATCCCAACGGTGATCTGGACAAAAGCTTCTCGCTGATGATAAAGCTAAAGTTTGAATACGGTTCAGACATTCCGGCGTTCACGCTCTTTGCCAACGGTTCGATCAAACTGCAAGATGTCTTGTCAGGAAATGATTATGACGGCTTACGTGTTAGGCCGGAAAGACCGGATCATGATCCGCACTTCTGGATCGGGGTCGATAAAGCCGGCGATCCGGCGATTATGTACGACTGCTTCCCGGAAAAATCCGTGTGGGAAGCCCTACCGCCCTTACAGAATCCCGTAATAGAAGAGACGCTGATTCTCAGTAAACCCGGATTCAACGATGTGAAAATTCGCGTAATTTTACGCTATGACGGCTCGTTGTATTCGGGAGGATAATACCCAAGCAGGAGAAAAAATCTATGATTAAAATTGTAAAACAGGTAAGACGAGGCGATGCGGATATTATATTGCCGCAACCAAATAAATATCGCGTAATCGAAAAGGGCAATAGTTTCACGCTCAGCGGCGCCAATTTTTTCGACGGTGAAAGTAGCAACAGTGCGGTTGCGTCCCTGAAAATTGCCAACGGCAGCGCCACCGTCACGGGCAACAAGGCGGGCTGCGTTGTAATCGGAGTCGGCAGCAAAAGCGGTATCGTGGCGCTATACAACTATCAAATCAGCGATTCGCAGCTTATCAGCGAGTATGTGCTGGCGCAAGGCGGCGAAATATATTTCGCCGAAGATGGGGTTACCAAAAGCAGCCCGGTAAGTACCGTGCCGAAAAAGGCGATTGATACGATTATCTGGGAGTCTTTCGATCCGGAGGTCGCGGAGGTCATGCCGAACGGAAGCATAAAATCCGTGGGCCGCGGCGCCACCATTATCCGCGGCGGCTTCATTGATATTTGGGGAGTGGAAAGGGAAATTTCCCTGCTGGTCGGTGTAGAGTCGCCGCTCGGAAAAAATGACCTCAGCACCTTGTTGGAGTTGATCCAAAAAGGCGAAATTATATTGGGGGAAGTACCGAGCCAATATACGCCTGAAAGCCTTAACCACCTCGAAACGGCGAAAGAAAACGGTATCGATGTGGTAAACAGCGAAAACGCGACCATAAACTCGATACTAGAAGCGATCAAGGATTTATTGGACGCGCTAACCGGCTTGACCAGGAAACCTTGTAACGGAGCCAATATCCTCCAAGGCGACGACGGAGATTATTATAAAGAAGTCGGGCATCCGCCCCACGTTTATGAAGTCGTCAATCCGGACGGCAGTTCTAAGTATGAACCGCCTCGGTATGTTTACGCGCCTGACGATAATCCCGGAAACGGAAAAGATCGCCCCGCGAAAAATAAAAACGACTCATTTTGGGTAGAAGATCCCGCCGGCAGCAATATTTACAAGAAAGTATACAAGGACGGTAAT
>WQST01000057.1 GCA_009787745.1 Lachnospiraceae bacterium | reverse complement strand
TATTAGAGGATTTTCTTGATTTAGAGGCACGAAAGTGCAACTTCAACACATCGGAATTTGTTACTTTGCTCCAAACCATCAATCAGTATTTTCCTGATCCATACATAGACGCGCATTTAGATGATTACCTGGAAGGAAGAGTAGCGTTTAGGCATGATAAACTACATGGTTTTTTTAACACTAAAGCAATGGGGATTGTATATTTTAGTGAACCGCTAACCTATGTCGGCTTACCAACGGTGAACGGCACCGGCGGTTCTTATGCATCTTTAAAATATCGTATGGCTATTTCCGCAAAATCCGAGGTTAAGGACATCGCGTGGGAGTATGTAAAAGGTATCTTGACGGATTTCCAGTTTTCAGGGGTTGATTACGGAGGTAATTTGGATAAGAGCGATGGGGTTGCAGGATTCCCTATTCATAAATTAGCTTTAGAAAAAATGTCGGAAGCGATGAAAATATCAACAGGCGAGAAGACCGTAAAAGTATATGAAGGCATAATGCTGACATATGACCCTGCGATAACGGACGAAGAAGTAGATTCGATACTTAATCTCATAGATTCACTGGAAGTTCATGACTACAGTATCAGCAGCGAGGTTATCGCAATAGTATTAGAAGAAGCTGATTTCTATTTCACAGGTCAGAAAACAGCCGAGGAAGTCGCGGATATTATTCAAAGCCGTTTGAATATCTATTTGGCGGAGATAAAGTAATAAATTAAAGGCATCCCGTTGGAATACGTACCCCCTACGTATTCCAACGAATCTTTTCCCATTTCTTAATAAAATTTTAAGTTGTCGAATCCCCTAGTGTATAAATCAAGACCGAAAGTCGCTATAAACAGCAGAATTTTAAAAATTATCTGTTAGTGCAGATGGAGCTGTACATTAATATATTTTATATACCCTCAAAAATAGTAAAGTAACAGTATATATTGTAAAAAAAATAAATATATTGCGACGTGGGGGGGATTATGTTACAATGAGCGTTGAATAGGAGGATAGTAATGAAAAAACTAATAATATTAACTATCGTAGTGTCATTAATGATGATTTTTGTAGGTTGCGGAAAGGGAAATGATAATGAGAATGCTGCAAGGAATGATGTAGCTGTTATTGAAGAAAATCCAACCCTGGCACCAACACCCGAGCCAGAGCCAGAGCCAGAGTCCCCAAGTAATGATGAAATCATAATCGTCGATTCAACCGACAATGATGCCGATGCCCAAGCAACTCCTGCGGTTATAACCATTGAAGCTGAGGACGGGAATATATTTAATTCTAAAGAAAACCCGGTTCCATTCGGGCAATGGGTTTTCTTTCAGGAAAAAAACTTTACCAGCGGCGAATATGAGCCGTTTTATGTACGCATTATAAATGTTGTAAATGATAGTGCGGCTATCGAAAAGGCGATTGAAGGTTATTCTGGGATTATGGATTTAAGCTTAAGTGAAGATCAGGCACGTGATATAGAATTCAGAATGTTTGAATATGAAGTTTATTTTGCGCCAGATTATGCGTGTTCCGAATATGGCATAACACCGCCTACGGTCAGAATTTCAGCGAACCCTACTAAAACCGTTAGTTTTCAGACAGAAGGGGGCATGTCTTATATTGGCGTTGGAAGCTCATATGACTTAAACATTAATAAAGGCAGTGACCGCCCTCAACCTGGCGATACCATCACAGAAAAAAGTGTTTTTACAATATTAAAGAACTATGATGAAGGCGAGTATGTTTTTAGAATTAGTTGGTACGATGGGGAGATAGTAACCGAAAAAGCCCGCGAACTTTATTTCGCAAGTAAATAATCAAGGAATTAAAATGTAAAATGTTAAATTAACGGTCATGCCGTGAATGGCAACAAACATAAACCATAGGGGATTGCGGGTCAAGCTCGTAATGACGTAGGTGCATATCAACACACCCTATTGCAACCATTGGAATACGTCGGCTTTTAGCTCATAATCTTTACGAGCTAAAAGCCGTTTCGTATTCTATGCTTGAAATATGTCTATTAACGACTTTCCCCCATTTCTTAATAAAATTTTAAGTTGTCGAATCCCCCAATATATAGTAGAATAAATAAAAAGATGCGCACATTTAGTACCCAAATTTTCACTCCCCGAAAACAAAGTAATAAATCGCTCATCCTAAAGGATAAAACTCCCACAGAGGGAAAACCTAAATTTTATGATAAAGGATAACCAAAAAGTATTTAACAGGATCCACGTTCTATTGGATGCTGTTATCGTTGCAATTTCATATATACTGGCATGGTTTTTGAAATTCAACCTGCCATACCTGATCGACGAAGGAGCAGGGGTGCTATCAACAGCCACATACATGAGCGCACTCATTCTTTTGGTACCCGGTTATATTTTCCTTTATACATTCTTTAATATGTATACCCCCAAACGGGCGACCAGACGTAAATACGAAATCATCAGCATCTTCCAAACCAACACGGTCGGACTTTTACTCTTCATCGTCGTCTTATTTATCCTGAAACAAAACGACTTTTCCCGCCAAATGATCTTCATCTTTTATGTCCTCAACATAGTTTTGTCCACCCTGATAAGAAGTCTGCTAAGAAGCACCCTCCAATACTTCCGCCGCCGCCGTTACAACCTAAAATACATTCTCTTAGTCGGTTACTCCCGCGCCGCCGAAGAATACATTACCCGAATTAACCAAAACCCCCAATGGGGCTACGTCGTCCGCGCAATCCTCGACGACCGCATTCCCCGCGGCACCATTTATAAAGGCGTAAAAGTCGTCGGGCGCATTGAGAACCTTCTATATATATTACCCGAAAACAAACTGGATGAAATCGCGATCACCTTGGCTTTATCTGACTACAACCAATTAGAACGCATCGTCGATTTATGCGAAAAATCAGGAGTTCACACCAAATTTATCCCCGACTACAATGCCCTCGTGCCAAGCCGCCCCTACACAGAAGATTTAATGGGGCTTCCCGTTATCAATATCCGCTATGTCCCCCTGATGAACACCATTAACTGGATGGTAAAACGCGCAATCGACGTTATCGGTGCCTTAGTCGGAATCATTGTGTTTTCTCCGTTTATGCTTCTCGCCGCCATCACAATCCGCCTAAGCGGGCGCGGGCCGATAATTTTCAAACAAGAACGCGTCGGCTTAAACAATAAGCCATTCCACATATACAAGTTCCGGACAATGCACTACGTTCAGGAAAAAGCAAAACCAAACGAAACAAATAAAACCTCTTGGACCGTCAAAGACGACCCCCGTGTTACCAAAATCGGGAAAATTTTAAGGAAAACCAGCATTGACGAAATGCCGCAGTTTTTCAATATTTTGCTGGGTGAAATGAGCCTTGTCGGGCCGCGCCCCGAACAATCGATGTTCGTTGAGCAGTTTAAAGAAGAAATACCCCGCTATATGATTAAACATCAAGTCCGCCCGGGGCTTACAGGTTGGGCGCAAATAAACGGATACCGCGGCGACACATCGATTCGCAAAAGAATTGAATATGATATTTATTATATCGAAAATTGGACGTTTACCCTCGATTTCAAAATAATTATGATGACCGTTTTTAAAGGCTTTATCAGCAAAAATGCTTATTAATTTATTAAGATTTGGGAAAAATATTGCATTTTGCTTCGTTATATGAGAAAATTACAGGCTTTTATATGACATATTATTATACATATCAGATATACTAAATGAGAATTAAGGAGAAATACTAATGGCAACAAAGAGACCGGCTCCGCCTCGTCAAACGAATGCGCGCACGAATCCGCGTAACACAAATCAACGCTATATGAATGAAGAAAGGCCTGCGGGTAATCGGCGGCCGGGTAATCAGGCGCCCGCCAATCGGCGCAAAAAAAAGAAAAAGAGCAGAAAAATACTCCTCTTCGTGGTGGAAATATTTGTTCTGATTTTGATGGTCATGTTTTTATACAGTGCCTTAAAAGTCGAAAAAACAGGAAAAGTCAATATTCCCGAAGAATCTATTGTCATAAATGAAAGAGTCAGGGAATATGCCGAAGTTTCATTAAAAGGCTATCGAAATATAGCCCTGTTCGGCGTTGATTCGACCACGGGTCAGCTTGATAAGAACACCCGCTCCGACTCGATTATGATTGCTTCGATAAACCATGATAACGGCGAAGTCCGTCTGGTTTCGGTATACCGCGATACTTACCTAAATCTCGGAAATGACAGATATAATAAATGTAACGTAGCATATGCTCAAGGCGGTCCCGAGCAAGCCATCAATATGCTCAATATGAATCTGGACCTCAATATCATTGATTTCGTTACCGTCGGTTTCAAGGGCGTGACCGAAACAGTTGACGCCTTGGGCGGAATAATGATTGAGGTCACGGAAGCAGAGCTTAAGCATATCAACAATTATCAGATCACAATGGCGAAAGAATTAAAACGTGATTATGTCGAGGTCAAAAATACAGGATATCAGAGACTGGATGGGTTACAAGCAACGGCATATTGCCGAATCCGCTATACTTCCGGCGATGATTTCAAACGTGCCGAAAGACAGCGTGATGTCCTGAAAGCAATTCTCGATGAAGCCAAAAAAGCATCGCCTGCGACAATTAATAAAATTGCCAATGAGGTTTTCGGCTCGATTTATACCTCCTTTGATTTGACGGACATCATCGCCCTTTTAAGTGATATTACGAAGTACAAAATTGTTGACGACAGCGGTTTCCCTGAAGCATCAATGCGTGCGACAGGGACAATCGGAAAAGCAGGCAGTTGTGTCGTACCTGTGGATTTAGAAAAAAATTCCATTTGGCTCCACGAATTTTTATTTGAAGCAGAAAAATATACCCCTTCGGCGGAAGTAAAAGCATACAGCCAGAAAATCAAGAGTGACACCGACCAATATATAAGGTAAAAATCCTGTCATTCTGAGCCTTGCGCTCAGGATGACAGCGATAATAGGAGAAATAATGTCGGTAGACGTGATAATCCTCACCTACAAACCCGACCGAAAATTCTTAAAGACAATGGATGCCCTTAAGAATCAATCTGTAAAAGCGGGTAAGGTAATCATCATTAATACAGAGAAGAAATATTTTGAAGAACTAATAGCGGAAGCCGAATTTCGTAACAAATATGACACAAGTGTCATATACCATATCGATGAACAGGATTTCGACCATGGAAAAACCCGTAATTTCGCCGTCAGTCACGTAAATGCCGAATATTTTGTGATGATGACGCAAGATGCCGTCCCGGCGGATAATCATTTAATCGAGAGTCTGCTGGTTGGCATCAATAATACGGATAATATCGCTGTTACATATGCCCGACAGCTTCCGAACGCTGAAAGTAATGAACTGGAGCGTTTTATCCGCACTTTTAACTACGGCTCCGCCCCGATTAACAAATCCCGAAATGACCTAAAAAAGCTGGGTATCAAAACCTATTTCTGCTCAAATGTCTGCGCAGTTTATAATCATGCAATATTTAAAAAGCTGGGCGGATTTACCAATAAAACAATCTTCAATGAAGACATGATTTATGCCGCCAATGCCATTGCATCCGCATATAAAATCCGCTATGAGCCCAAAGCAATGGTATATCACGACCATCACTACACCTATCGCAAGCAATTTAAAAGGAATTTTGATTTAGGCGTTTCTCATGCCGAGTACCCGGAAGTTTTTGGGGGTTTAACGGCTGAATCCGAAGGAATCAGAATGATTAAATCGGCCGCCCTTCATCTGATAAAAAAAAGAAAACCATCCCTCATCTTCGTTCTTTTCGGTCAAAGTCTTGCCAAATACCGCGGTTTTCGCCTTGGCAAGAGCTTTAAGAAGCTTTCGCCGCAGAAAATAGCCAAGTACACAAATAGTCCGTTTTATTGGTAAAAAAATCTAAAAGTTCAAATCATTATCAAATATTTATCACAATTTAGACACATTTATCTCTTAAAATGGGTATATAAGTCGTGTTAACCCAATCAGGAGGAATTCATATGTTTGATAATGCTAACCAATTACACCAAACCCCGCCCCCGCCGACCGTAAAAAAAGAAAGTCTCGGCGCCGGGAAAAAAATAATCCTCGCGATTTGTATGGGACTGTTTTTCGGTATTTTCGGCGGAATTGGCTTTCAAGCCGTCACAACGGCATCGGATTTTATTTTTGACAATATTAATTACATGGTTCCGCAGGATAAAGCGGCTCCCGCGGCAATTGAAGTTATGGGTGAAGCGACGAGTATCAATTCCGAAGAACCTCTTCCTTCAATCAAAACATCAGGACTGCTTGATAGTACAGGATCAATTACCGCCGTTGTAACAGATGTAACGGCAGTCGTTGAAAGGGTAATGCCCTCCGTCGTATCAGTCAGTAATATTTATTCGGAAAGCAATAATATATTTGGGCGTGATTACTATTACGATAACGAATCAAGCGGTTCGGGAATTATTGTCGGTGAAAATGAAACAGAAATCTTAATTGTTACGAATTATCATGTTGTTCAGGATGCCAATAGCTTAAGTATCCAATTCGTTGACGGGAGTGTCAGTGAAGCATTGGTAAAAGGCAGTCAACCGAATATGGATCTTGCTGTGGTGGCAGTAAAACTTGAAGACTTAAGCAGGGAAACGATTGAAAGCATTGCAATTGCTACTCTAGGTGATTCAGACATCTTAAAAGTCGGTGAACCGTCGATTGCAATCGGGAATGCGATGGGCTATGGCCAATCAGTAACCACAGGCGTTATCAGCGCATTGGATCGCGAAACATCATATTTTACAGGTTATGGCTCGACATCGTACCAAATCGAGGGGAACTTTATCCAGACAGACGCGGCGATTAATCCCGGTAATTCAGGCGGCGCCTTATTAAATATCAAAGGCGAAGTTATCGGTATCAATTCCAGCAAAATCGGCGGAACGACAATTGAAGGTATGGGTTATGCAATTCCGATTTCCGCGGCGAAACCGATTATTGCCGAACTGATGTTATATGAAACCAAAGTAATGGTTGCTCAGGAAGAGCAAGGCTTTATCGGTATCACAGGAATCACCGTCGGCGACGAAATATCCGAACGATACGGAATCCCTAAAGGTGTCCACATCACCATCGTTTATGAAGACACCCCTGCCCAAAAATACGGCCTCAAAGAAGGTGATATTATTACCCACTTCGATGGTATTGCCATCACAAGCTGGGAAGAATTGCACAGACGTTTGGCATACTATCGCGCAGGAGAAGAAATTAGCATAACATTTAACCGCGGTGATGCAACCAGAGGTTATGTCGAGATGGAAATAGACCTCATCCTTGCCGGCCGTAATGAAGACTAAGCGGCTCCGGCATAATCAATAAATCATAAAAATCAATCATAACTCCCGTCACTTTCTCATAAAATGGAATAAATTGAGAAAAGTGATGGGTTTTATGTTTAAACGAATCATTATGTTACTGGCAACGTTCATTTTCGTGATTTGTGGATTAACAGGATGCGGGTCACTAAAAGTTAATAATAATATAGAAAAAATAAAGGATATCCCCTTTACCGTCCTTGCCGAAGATGAATTACCTGCCGAGCTTAAAAGTTTGATTGATGAAAAAAAGCATCAGGAATTTAGGATGACCTATCAGGATAGCGGTTTTTCATATATTTGCATTGGTTATGGAAAAATGAATACAGGCGGCTACTCGATTCAGGTAAAAGAACTTTATGAAACGGCCAACGCAGTCTATACAAGCGTCCTTTTGCTGGGGCCTGAACCGGGAAGTATTGACCTTACGAAGAAAAACAGCCCGTCCTACCCTTTCATTGTCATCAAAACCCAGTGGCTTGAAAAAAGCGTCGTCTTTAATTAGCGCAAAGTCTTTTGGAAATGATGGTAATCCTTTTCGAAATTCCAGTCGCCGCCCCAGGTAAAGCCATATTCTTTGAACAAGCGGTAACATAAATCATTCTCATCGATTTTATAAGGAAAAACAATACTCCGGTCGGCATAGAAGTCACTGCCTTCCGGGGATATTTTTTTGATTTCGCCGTTAGCATGGTAAAGGACATAAGGGTTATAAAAAGGATTAATATCGACAGCCATTCCATAAGCATGTCTTGATAAGCGCCCCGCACTTGATTCGCGGTAATTAAAGCAAGATGAGTTATTATCAATCATTGATAAACGGTCACTTCCGCCGTACTCATCGATTAGACGAACGCTGTCAAGCCGGTATTCATTCAGATATAAAGTATAGAATATCTCCAATAATTCATCGGCAATAGCGGCATTACAGATCATTTCTCCGGCCTGCTCATTTCCTTCGAAATCATAATGAAGAATAGTCAAAAAGGATAATTCTTCCCGCGAAACAGCAATATCACTTGCTTTTAATACGACATTCGGTAAAATTTCCTTAATTTCTTCGATTGTAATATCATCAAAATCAAGAGAATCAAGAAACTCTCCGTCGCTTTCGGCAGACTCTAGGATAGTAATCGCTTCTTCAACCGTAACAGGGTATGATATCCCTTTCATATATTCGAACAGTAAATCACCGATCGGTTCTTTCGTAAAACCCGGCATGACTTCGATAATATCCTCAGCGACAGACCATTTCGAAGCAAGTAAAATAACACTTGTTATTTCATCTTCATCCTCTATTTCTTCTTCTGTTGCGGGGGCTTCATCTTCGCTAATCGGCTCATCTTCTGATTCTTCCGATTCTTCCGATTCGGATGAAAGCAAATCAGGTTCAGGCGAGGCATAAGCAATCTCAGGGTTTTTGTCCGCATAATCTTGCAATGTATCTCCGCTAAGAACCACTTTCGCTAAAAGAGCGCAAAAAATCATTACCGAACCGACAATTGTAAGTGGTTTTATCAGTAGTTTCAAATAATCTTTCATATAAACACTATAAAATAAAATCCCCGATAAGACAAGCAAGACTTGTATTTAATTCCAAATTCTAGTAAAATAAATACTTATGAACATCATCAAAACCGAAAATCTTACATTTGAATATATCCGCCGGGATGAAGAGGGTAATGTTGAAGGCATCGTTAAAGCCGTAGACGAAGTCACCCTTTCGGTGAAAGCGGGTGAATTTATTGCGATTCTGGGTCATAACGGTTCAGGTAAATCGACTTTTGCCAAGCATATAAACGCGATTCTTTATCCGACCGAAGGCAGTATTTTCGTTGATGGGAAAGATACCGCCGATGATGAACACCTTTGGGATATCCGTCAGATCGCAGGGATGGTTTTTCAAAATCCCGATAATCAGATTATCGGTCAAGTCGTGGAAGAAGACGTTGGGTTCGGACCTGAGAACATGGGCATCCCGACGAAAGAGATATGGGAACGTGTCGAAGAGAGCCTTCGTGCCGTCGGTATGTATGAACACCGAAAAAAATCGCCTAATCGTTTATCGGGCGGTCAGAAGCAGCGCGTATCTATCGCGGGGGTCTTAGCAATGCATCCTAAATGTATCGTCCTTGACGAGCCGACGGCGATGCTTGACCCATCGGGGCGAAAAGAAGTTATTCGGGCAATCCGCGCCCTTAATGATGTCGAAAAGATTACCATCATCCTGATTACGCATTATATGGAAGAAATCATCCATGCCGACCGCGTTTTCGTGATGGAGCAGGGCAAAATCGCGATGTCAGGTACCCCGCGTGAAATTTTCAGCCGTGTCGATGAACTTAAAGCACTCCGTTTAGATGTTCCCCAGGTCACATTACTCGCCCACGAACTAAAGAAAAACGGCATCCCCGGCATCCCCCCCGCAGTCCTAACCGTCGATGAACTAGCCGCGATTATAGCAATGTCATCCTGAGCGAAGCAAAGGATCTGTTTTATAAAGGAACTACCATGCTAATCCTAGACCATGTAAATTATATATATGACAAAGAAACCGCCATGTCCCAAGCGGCTCTTTNCGATATTAATCTAAAAATCCCAAGCGGCGAATTTATCGGTCTGATTGGACATACAGGCTCAGGCAAATCAACCCTTGTTCAGCACTTAAACGGTTTGCTAAAACCGACGTCAGGAAACATCTACTATCACGGCGCCGATATCCACGACGACGATTACGATAAAAAAGCCCTCCGCAGTAAAGTAGGCTTGGTTTTCCAATATCCCGAACACCAACTATTCGAAATCGACGTTTTTACCGATGTCTGTTTCGGCCCCAAAAACTTAGGGCTTGATAAATTAGAAATAGAACTTCGCGCCTACAATGCCCTAAAACAAGTCGGAATAAGTGAGGAATACTTTTACCAATCACCATTCGAGTTGTCAGGAGGTCAGAAAAGGCGTGTTGCGATAGCGGGGGTTCTCGCCATGCGCCCCGAGATACTGGTTCTTGATGAACCGACAGCAGGATTAGACCCCCGTGGACGTGATGAGATATTGGGGCGGATTGCCGACCTTCAAGCCGAAAGCGGTATCACCGTTATTTTGGTTTCGCATAGCATGGAAGATATCGCGAAATATGTTGAGCGCATTATCGTGATGAACAAAAACAAAATCGCATATGATACGAATCCGACGGAAATTTTTACGAATTACCATAAATTAGAAGAAATCGGGCTGAGTGCGCCGCAAATAACATATGTTATGAATGCGCTTAAAGAAAAGGGTTTTAATGTTGATCTAAAAGCCATGACAGTCGAATCCGCTTTAGAAAGCATTTTAAAAGCCCTGAGCGAAGCGAAGAACAGGATGACATAATCCTTAAACGGAGATACAATGCTTAGAGATATAACCCTCGGACAATATTATCAAACTGATTCAATAATCCATCGCCTTGACCCTCGCGTTAAGCTTGTCACGACGATTTGCTTTATCATTACTTTATTTATGGTCAAAGGTTTCGCAGGGTTTATTATTGGCGCACTTTTTCTGGCACTCATTATCAAATTATCCAAAGTCCCTTTCAAATTCATGATCCGCGGGATGAAAGCAATTATTTTTCTGCTCCTCTTTGCGGTCGTTTTTAACCTATTCTTAACCCCGGGTACCCCCGCGGTCGCTTGGGGGAAAATATCGATTACTTGGGAAGGCATTCGCTTGTCGGCGACATTGGCTGTCCGTCTGGTTATGCTGATTATGGGTTCGTCAATCATGACTTTGACGACGACGCCGAATAACCTGACCGACGGTTTGGAAAAACTAATGAAACCATTACGGATATTCAAAGTACCCGTCCATGAAGTAGCGATGATGATGTCAATAGCCCTTCGTTTTATCCCTATCTTATTGGAAGAAACAGACAAAATCATGAAAGCCCAAATCGCCCGCGGCGCCGATTTTGAAAGCGGGAACCTGATAAAAAAAGCTAAGAGTTTAGTACCGCTTTTGGTTCCGCTATTCATTTCCGCTTTTCGCCGGGCGAACGATTTAGCAATGGCGATGGAAGCGCGTTGTTACCGCGGCGGTGATAACCGCACGAAAATGAAGCCGTTGGTATACAAAACACACGACCGTATCTCATATCTTTTTGTTATTATCTATATGGTGGTATCAATTTTTGCCGATCGGCTTTTGCTTTAGTTAGGGCATGTAAATGGAAAAAAAACGAATTAAATTAACGGTTGCTTATGATGGTACCGATTATCACGGCTGGCAATATCAGCCCGGAGCCAAGACTATTGAAGGCGAGCTAAATAATGCTTTATCAGAATTATTAAATGAAGATATAACCGTCGTCGGTGCCAGCCGCACCGACGCAGGCGTTCATGCCCTCTGTAATATCGCAGTTTTTGACACCGCTTCGCCTATTCCGGCGAAGAAAATTTCTTATGCTCTTAACAGACATCTCCCCCCCGATATCCGCATCAGGAAGTCAGAAGCCGCAGCGAATGATTACCACCCCCGCCGTG
>WQST01000056.1 GCA_009787745.1 Lachnospiraceae bacterium | reverse complement strand
AATTACCTCCTTTGCATATGTCGGACAAAAAACGGCGGGGGGATCCCCCCGCCTCCGGTGGGCCAAGACCATACAGCCAGCCCAAGTTATGTCACCACAACTTTTATAATTTAATTATATGCAGTTTCACAGAAAAAGTCAATAAAAGTCTATGGAATTACTTGGCTCGTATACCAAGTCATGGTATAATGATTTCATGAAAGAGAAACTTTATACAATACCCCTTAATGATGCTGTCGATGCCGGGGATGAATGTCCTTTTTGTTTTGTTGAACGTGATGTTGAGCAGGATTTAATTGACTTTGTTTTGGGTGCAGGCTCTTCTTATATGGAAAGCGACATTCGTGATCAAACCGACCGCGAAGGATTTTGCCGGCATCATTCGAAGAAAATGTTTGATTATGGTAACACGCTCGGAAACGGCTGGATTCTTAAGACACATTATATGCGGCTTATCAAAGAAATGAATGATGAATTTCAGAAATTCTCGCCGAGTAAATCTACCTTTAAATCCAAATTTGTAAAGAACACAAGCCGCACAAACGCACTCGCTGTCTGGGCGCAGGAAAAGACGGAATCTTGCTATATCTGCAAACGTTTCGTTGATACATATGACCGTTATATGGACACCTTCTTTATCATGTACAAAAACGATCCTGTTTTCCGTGAAAAAGTTAAAAATTCTAAAGGGTTTTGTGTTAAGCATTTTGGTGATCTTTGTGAAGCAAGTGAAAGTAAATTAAATGATAAAGAGAAACAGGATTTTTATCCGTTAATATTTCGCTTAATGCAGGAAAATATGAATCGGTTAGCGGAAGATGTGACATGGCTGGTTGATAAATTCGATTACCGTAATCAAAATGCTGATTGGAAAAATTCACGTGATGCTATTCAGCGGGGGATGCAGAAACTTAAGGGCGGGTACCCTGCGGATGGTGTTTATAAGAGGGATTAAGTTCTTGTCAAGCAACTCACATTGCGGGCTTGCCCCGCAATCCCTACACAAAGGAGATTGCGTGGCAAGCCCGTAATGACATTCTGCCAAGATAGACCGTTAGTTTTTATTGACAAGACTACTTATCATGTCTAAGTAACTTACGGCTTCTGTGTGGTAATGATCGGGCTTAAACGCACCTGTCTTAATTTCTTCGTACATCAAGCTTTTAAGCATAATATCTACCATTTTCATTATCCGTAGCGAGTTGGCTTCGGCACGGAATTTGGAGAGATCTGCTTTTTTCATGATTTCTTGATAGAGTGCTTTTAAATTCGTCCGATTTTCGGCGGTCGCTTTCATCGCATCAGGAGAATCTTCCCGTTCCATCATAATGAGGAATTGCTGCATATAAGGAAACTTTTTCAGCGCTGATAACTTCGCCGTTTCGATATCTTTTAGGATTACGAAATAATCGGTCTCTTTATCGTTCTTGATATTCGTAATCTCCATTTTTATGTATCTGACACAATAATCAGTTAAAAAACTGTATAAACCCAATTTACTCCCGAAGTAGTGAAACAACAAACCTTTGCTTATTCCCGCTTCCTTAACGATATCATCAGTACTGGCATACTGATATCCGTTAACCGAGAATATTTTCAATGATGCATTGATCATTCGGTCTTGTTTTTCTGTCTTTAGATCGAAAAATTTTTCGTTCATTTATTACCCCGATTTTTACAAATTCTTTACAATTATATTACGTTGACTTCATGGGTCGAAATTAAATATATCATACTTATTACTCACATTCAAGGTTTTTGTTAAACTAGTAAGAACTTTTTTTTGACCACAATATATAGTGTAGCAGAATTTCACTTTTTTTACCATTTGCCCTTTTCAAAACCCTAATTACGTATTAATATAGTAAATGAGAGTTACTGTCCAAGAAATGTCATCCCAATGCTCAACTGAGTGGCAGGGAATAATGGCGCATGAACGGTAACATACTATAGTTATTCATTAAGTAAAGGAGTGACCCATCTATGGCAAGTAAATTTTCTAAGTTCTTACTATTTACCGCAACAACTGCCGCGGCGGCAGCCGGCATCTATTATTACATGCAAAAGAAAAATGAGAATCTTCAACAATCAAGTATTTACGACGATGATGAATTTGATGATTTCGAAGATGAGCCTGATGCCGATCCGACTAAGAATCGCTCCTATGTTTCTTTGAATGTTGATAATGTCGAATCATTTGCTTCCGAAGCTTTTCAAAGAGCTAAAGAAAAAATCACCGATTCCTATTATCAGGTCAAAGATACGGTAAGAGCAGGATTCGAAGGTGCGGCAGGAGGAGTGCGCGAATTTGTTGACATTTCCCGTGATAAAGCCGAAGAAATCGCTAACAAAGCCGAAAACATCAGCAAAAATGCCGCAAACAATATGGGCGATTTAGAAAAAGACATCGCCGGCAAAGCCGAGGAAGTTGGAAAAGACGCCGTTCATTTCGCTGATAAAGCCACCGACGCGGCGAAGGATTCCTTAGACGATGCTAAAGAAACCTTAGACAAAGCGAATGAGTCAATTGCCCATGTGATAAATGAAGGCGTTACAAAAGTTGAAGACTTTTTTGATGAGGATGAATAAGCACTATGCTTGATTACTTAAAGTAATCTCATTAAATACTTTAACCCCCTCAATAATTTCATCATGACTAAGCGCGGCGTATCCGAATAGGATTGCCGCGTTTTTTGATTCTGCTTTATTGGCGATCATAAAATCATTAATATCATAAATCCTGATACCGTGTTGACCCATTCGGTCAATGATGCTTCTGCTACTCATTTTACATTTATACTTAGGCTTCAAAATTATATGCAACCCTGCGTTTGTCCCCGTTATTTCAAAGATGTTCTTAACCGGCTCCAATTCTCTCAGCAATAAATCATGTTTATCCCGATAAATCTTCCGCATTTTATTAAGATACCGTGCGAAATATCCCTTACTGATAAATTCATTAAGAATGCGCTGATCTATCCTTGATACAGACGAAGAATAAAAACTATAATTCGCCCGGTAAACATGTAATAATGACTCCGGCAAAATCATAAAACTTATCCTGATCGCGGGGGCGATAACTTTTGAAAAAGTACTGATATAAATAATTTTTCCATACTCATCAACTGACTGAAAAGCAGGAACAGGCCTGCCGCGGTAACGAAAGAAGCTATCATAATCATCCTCAATGATATAGCGGTTTTCTTTATCGCAAGCCCATTTCAGTATTTCCGTCTGCCGCCCGATCGGCATTGTAATTCCGCTCGGGTATTGATGTGACGGCATCACATAAGCAATATCGGCGTCAGATTCCCAAAGCATCTTTGGAATCATCCCCGCTTCATCCATTGAAATAGCGGCAACTTCATAATCGAAAGTTTTGAAAATCCGATATGCGCGTTGATATGTCGGATTTTCCATCGCGATTACTTTGTTACGACCCAGAATTTTTTCCAACAATAATAAGAGATAGTCATTCCCCGCACCAATAATAATTTGCTCCGCCGCACATTTAATTCCCCGCGCCGCATAAATATAATCGCAGATTGTCTCACGCAGTTCTTCATCCCCCTGCGGCGCACCCAACGAAAACATCTCACTATTGGCATCGGTAAGAATACTTTTATTAATTCTCTTCCATGAGTTATACGGAAATTCTTTCATATCAATAGCATTGGGTGAAAAGTCGAGCGAAAATTTCTGCTCTGCGGGAACTGCTTTTTCAAGCTTTGCTGACTGCACGGGAACTATTTCGATCAGGTTTTCAAGGCGGCATACATAATAGCCGCTCTGCGGACGCGCTTCAATATAACCTTCGGAAAGAAGCTGTTCATAAGATAAGTTAACCGTACTGCGGGCAACCTGTAAAAAATCAGCCAAAGAACGCGTTGAGGGAAGCTTTTCGTTTTCCTTAAGCTTCCCTTTTTGAATTTCATTTTTAATATATTCATATATCTGGTGATATAAGCAAATGCCGCTATCACTTTTTAAGACAATTATTAACTCGTTACAGTTCATGAAACACTATTCCGCGAGGTTTACGCTTTAATTACTTCTTCTCTTTAAGTAAAACTTCCTTTAAATCACGCGCTTTTTCCTTAATACTTGAAGCGGCGGTCTGATTCGTCAAAATACTGCTAATCATCCGTGAAGCCGCATCAAATTGCTTAAAGTTAATCGCCAAAGCCGCAAGCAGATAATCCAGTACTTCTTCTTTCATTCCGCTGATCGGATAACTCTCAGCCGTCCTTGCGCTGCTGAAACCATCATAAGCATTCTTTAAAAATTCTTGTTCCGCTTCTTCGATTTCTTTAAGCTTATCGGCATAATCGGCATCTTCTTTATTAAGGCTCTCCGCCATGCCGCGTAAAATATAGCTGGTTTTCAAGCATACGTCGGCTTTTTCGCTATCCTTCGCTTTTTTTACGACGGTATTTGCCAGGCAAAGCTGATGGCGCTCAAAAGCGTCATCATAACTAAGTGTGGCAGGGCTAGTGGTTCTCTTAATAAAAGACTGGGATATATTCGTTTTAATCAGGTTCGCAATCGCTCCCGATAAAGGAGCAAAGTAACGGCTAAGAACCGTATACCCGCATTCGGGACAAGAAACAACGCCATATTTGTATGGGTCAATATTATCATACTTGGCTCTTAAGAAATCGCCTGTACCAAGTAAACGCGCCTTACTTGAACGAAGGCTTAAATCCGTAAAACTAACATGGCAGACAGGGCAATCAAAAGATTTCGCAAAAAGGAAATCTGTTTCTTCCACTACTTTCGGGCCTTCTTTCGCCGCCGCCTTTTTTTCTTCGGGTTCTTCATAAAGCTTCATTTCCTGCAAGTTACCCAAACCGAATTTACCTAATCCTGATAATAAATTGTTAGCCATCTTTAACTCCTTATAAATTTAAATTATTATTTACCAATTACGTAATAGGTGCAATTTTAAACGAACTTTTCAATGAAACGATACGGTTAAAAACTAAATTATCCGCATCCGTTAATTTGGGGTCAACGCAAAAATAGCCGTTACGAACGAACTGAAAGCGATCGAACGGTTTAGCGGTACTAAAAGCCGACTCCAAACGGCAATCCTTAAGTATCTTAAGCGAATTCGGATTAAGATTTAATGAACCGTCTTCATTGTAAACACCTTTTTCTTCATCAATTATGTTTTCGTACAGCCGTACCTCGGCACTGACCGACGATACCGCCGAAACCCAATGAATCGTCCCTTTGACCTTCCGGGCATTAAACCCTGAACCTGAACGTGTTTCGGGGTCATATACGGCATGAACTACCGTAATATTTCCGTTTTCATCTTTCTCAAATCCTGTACAAGTGACGAAATACGCATTCATCAACCTGACTTCGTTACCCGGAAAAAGGCGGAAATATTTCTTCGGCGGCTCTTCCATAAAGTCTTCTCTATCAATATAAAGTTCGCGGCTAAAAGTTACTTTCCGCTCGGAAAGAGCTTCATTTTCCAGATTGTTCGGAACTACAAATTCCTCGGTCTGACCTTCGGGATAATTATCAATGATTAATTTAATCGGATCAAGAATCGCCATCATGCGCGGGCACTTTAGCTTCAAATCTTCACGGATACAATACTCAAGCATTGCATAATCAACCGATGACTGACTCTTGCTGACGCCGCAAATCTCAACGAAAAACCTAAGCGACTCAGGAGTAAAGCCTCTTCTCCTTAACGCCGCAACCGAAACAAGCCGCGGATCATCCCAACCATCAACAATTCCGTCTTCAACGAGTTTCCGGATATAACGCTTACCCGTAACGACATTGGTCAAGAATAGCTTCGCAAACTCAATTTGCTGCGGGGCAGGGTTATATTCAAGTTCATTTAGCACCCACTCATATAAAGGGCGGTGATCTTCAAATTCTAATGTACAAATCGAATGGGTTATCCCCTCGATCGCATCCTGAATCGGATGAGAAAAATCATACATCGGATAAATGCACCATTTATCACCTGTATTGTTGTGCGGCTTATGAACGATCCGGTATATGACGGGGTCACGCATATTGATATTGGGCGAGGACATATCTATCTTGGCGCGAAGAACTTTCGCACCGTCTGAGAACTTTCCGTCTTTCATGGCGGTGAACTGTTCTAAATTCTCTTCAACGCTTCTGTCACGGCCGGGGTCGTTCTTGCCTGTTTCTGTCAAAGTACCGCGATACTCGCGTATCTCATCGGCATTTAAATCAGAAACATATGCCTTGCCTTTTTTAATCAGCTTAATCGCATCTTCATACATCTTGGGAAAATAATTGGACGCATAAAAAAGTCTGTCTTCCCAATCAGCACCAAGCCAATGGATATCTTCGATCATTGCTTCGATGTATTCGCTTTTGATTTTGACCGGGTTCGTGTCGTCGAAACGGAGGTTAAACTGCCCGCCGTATTTCTTCGCCAGCCCATAATTAAGGAGGATTGATTTAACATGCCCAATATGAAGGAAGCCGTTGGGATCAGGGGGGAATCGGGTTTTTACCAATCCTACTGAACCATCGGCAAGATCTTTTGCAATGATTTGCTCGATAAAATTACGGGATGTCATTTCATCGATATTTATTTCCGCTGCTTTATCATCAATGCTCACAAAAATCTCCTTGAATGGGCTGAATTATATCTTAACATACTTTTTGCCTGAAATAAAGTAAAAAATTTAATGCCGGAAATGCCTCATTCCCGTTAAGACCATCGCAATTCCGTATTCATTGCACTTATCAATTGATTTTTGGTCGTTAACCGAACCGCCGGGCTGAATAATTGCTTTAATTCCTGCGGCGTGGGCGGCTTCTACAACGTCGCTGAACGGAAAAAATGCATCCGAAGCCAAAACCGCACCTTCCGTCGCCTCCGCGCCAATTAATTCATGTGCATGTTCAAAAGATTGTTTCGCCGCCCAAATCCGATTGACCTGACCGGGGCCGATACCGATACTTTGCCCTGATTTAACCACCGCAATACCGTTCGACTTGACATATTTAACGATTTTCATACCGAATTTAAGGTCTTCTATTTGCTCTTTAGCCGGAGCGGTATCAGTTACTACTTTCCAATCGGCTTCATCATAAAGTTTCGCATCAATCGTCTGAACGATTAAACCGCCGTTTACTTTCTTCATATCAAGCGCATCCGCCGACTGCGGAACTTCGATATTTTTTAGTTCCAAAACACGGATATTTTTCTTGACACAAAGAAGATCAAGCGCTTCTTTTTCATATTCGGGGGCCACGATAACTTCAAGGAATATATTTTGCATATCCAAAGCCATCGCTTCTGTAAGCTTGCGGTTGCATACGACGATACCGCCGAAAATAGATACTTTGTCCGCCGTAAATGCTTTCCGCCAAGCATCTGTTATATCGGAAGCGATACCGACACCGCAGGGATTTCCGTGTTTGCAAGCGACTACCGCGGGTTCATCAAATTCCTTTAATAACTCTAAAGCGCCGTTGGTATCATTGATATTATTAAACGAAAGTTCTTTGCCGTTATGCTGTACGGCATCAACCAATGAACCTGTCTGCTTGCCCACCTGACGGTAGAAAGCCGCTTGCTGGTGAGGGTTCTCGCCATAGCGCATCTCCTGAACCTTTTCATAGGTCAGGGTCAAAGTCGGGCCAAAACTTGTGTCATTCCGCTCTTTTTTGAGGTAATCAGCGATCATGGCGTCATAATGGGATGTATGGACGAAAACTTTTTGCATTAGATAAAACTTCGTTTCCATCGATACCGTCTGTGCTTCTTTTAATTCCTTGATAACCAAATCATAATCTGACGGGTCAGTTATGACAGCGACATCCTGATAATTTTTGGCGGCACTGCGCAGCATCGTTGGCCCGCCGATATCAATATTTTCGACAGCTTCCGCGCGGGTGACGCCTTCTTTCATAATCGTCGCTTTGAAAGGATATAAGTTAACGACGACGAAATCAATGGTTTCAACTGACAGTTTTTCTAATTGACTCATGTGGTCAACGTTTGCGCGGATTGCCAAAATTCCCGCATGGACTTTGGGGTGAAGGGTTTTGACCCGCCCGTCAAGGCATTCGGGGAAACCTGTTACCTCGGAAACTTCCAAAGCCCGGATGCCTTCGGATTTAAGCTTTTCGTAGGTCCCTCCCGTTGATATTATTTCTATATCAAGTGCGATTAGTTCACGGCAAAATTCGATAATCCCCGTTTTGTCAGAAACACTGATTAAAGCGCGCATGTTTTATTCTCCTTGTCTGCAATTAAAATTGCAATTTTTCAAAATCGGCTATCCGCCTGATTGTATCAGCACATATTTTCATAAGTTGAATACGGTTCTCCCTTACCGGCAGATTTTCATCCATAACCATGGTCTGATCAAGGAACTCCGCGATATAACCGCCTAAACAAGCTAATTTATCAAGCGCCCCACCGAAATCGCCGTTATCTGTTTTTTCATTGATTTCGGGCAGAATTTTTGAAATATTACCAAAAAAACTACGCTCTGCTTCCGTGCCGAATAACTTTGGATCAATCGCGGTATTTTCCTTCGCCTGTGCCGATAGCTTTAACGGTCTTAATAAATTCGTTACGGTTGCACTTAACTTCACCCGGTCATAACTATCAAGCACTTCGCACCGCTTAATAAAGCCTTGAATATCCGAAAGCGCATACGGCAAACTTGCTTCAACTGAATCATGCCTTAGACCGCGTTCACCCATAATCACGCGTAAACGCTGATTAAACCCGTCAATTACATTGCTTATAATATCTTCAGGTTTCTCCGAGATAACGTTTCCTAATATTTTAACACTTTCCGCTATTAAATCAGCAATATTGACATTAAGGGTTCGGTCTGACATAAGAATCGAGAGAATGCTAATCATCATCCTTCGCAGGCCAAAAGGGTCTCTGCCACCCTTCGGAGAAATCCCGATACCGAACGAGCCGACAAGGGAATCCATCTTATCAGCGATGCTAATAATTCTTCCAATCGTATCAGCAGGCAGGCTATCGCCGAAATAGCGCGGTAAATAATGGCTTTCAATGGCTGTGCATATTTTTTCCTCTTCACCGTCTAAACGTGCGTAGATTGCTCCCATTGTGCCTTGTAATTCATCAAATTCATTAACCATGGATGTGTTAAGGTCAGCTTTTGATAACATAACCGCTTTATTTAAGTTCGCAAGGAATGCTTCATCCCGACCGTTTACGGCGGCAATGAAGCGTGATAAAGCGTCGATTCTTAGCACTTTTTCGTAGATTGTCCCGAGTTTTGCATGATAGACGACGGTTTTCAGGCTTTCGACATAATCCGCCAACGGCTTTTTGCGATCGTCATTATAGAAAAACTGAACATCCCGCAACCTTGCTCTAAGCACCTTTTCATTTCCCTTCGCAACGATATCAAGGCAATAATCATTCCCGTTACGAACAGCCAAAAATAAAGGCATCAGTTTTCCATCCCGGTCATAAACAGGGAAATAGCGCTGATGGTCTTTCATCGGTACGACGATTGTCGGTACCGGCAGTGACAAAAATTCATCATCAAATTTACCCATGAAAACGGTGGGGTATTCGACAATATTAATGATTTCATCAAGCAGGCCGGCATCTATCGCGGCGGTAAAATTAAGCGATTCTACAACTGCGTTAATCTGAGAGCAAATCGACTCTCTGCGCTTCTCAGGTTCAACGATGACCTTCGCTTCATCCATAATTTTCAGGTAATCCAAAGCGCAGGGTATCTCAAAGGAATGATTCGCCAATGTCCGATGCCCGTAAGTCTTCTTATCGGAATCCAAACCTTCTATCGAAATCGGAAGGTGTTCATGGTTATAAACTGACGCAATCCATCTGATCGGACGCGAAAACATGATATCATAATCCCGCCAGCGCATTGACTTGTCGAAAGCGGCTTTCGTCACCCAACCTGCGGTGAGCTTCGCCAGGATATCCTTTGAATATGCTCCTTCAACCGTTTTTCTAAGTACTACGACATCATTTTTTCCGTTATTTTCGACCTTTACATCTTTAAGATCTGATAAATTCTTTTTTAGGAATCCGATTAAAGCAGGGGTTGGCTCGTTATCCCTGTAGGCGACCGCTACTGACGGCCCGTAGATATCAACGAGTTCATCCTCTAGCTTATCTTCGATGTTTTCGATTAAAACAACAATTCTGCGCGGCGTTGACCAGACATTTAATTTTTCATATGGTAATTTATTCTTTTCCAGTTCCTGCAAAATGCTTTCTTTAAAAACGCCAACCACTTGCGTGATTTGTTTCGCGGGAAGTTCTTCGACCCCTATTTCAAGGAGATAATTGTTCATATTTAACCTCATGTTTCCATTGTCCCGCGTAAAACTTAATTATGCTTTACGCTCCTATTTGCCCGATGTATAATTCTGCGACTTTATGCGCAAGTGTGCGAATCCTGGCAATGAATCTGACTCGTTCCGTTACGCTTATTGCACCGCCGGCATCAAGGACGTTAAACGAATGTGAACATTTTAAAACGAAATCATATGAAGGGATTACCAATTCTTCATCAATCAAGCGCTGTGCTTCCGCTTCGTATTGATTAAAAAGTTCAAATAAGATATCCGAATTGGATGTTTCAAAGCTATATTTTGAATTTTCAAATTCCTGCTTTTTGAAAATTTCGCCGTAAGTGACGTTTTCATTCCATTTAACTTCATAAACATCATCTACGTCTTGCAGATACATGGCGATTCTTTCAAGCCCGTAAGTAATTTCTGACGGCACAGGACGGCACTCAAACATACCGACTTTCTGGAAGTAGGTAAATTGCGTAATTTCCATACCGTCAAGCCATACTTCCCAGCCTAATCCTGATGCGCCAAGGGTCGGGGATTCCCAGTTATCTTCGACGAAACGGATATCATGCTTTTCTAACTCAATCCCCAGCTCTGTCAGGCTATTAAGATAAAGGTCGATGATATTATCAGGGCTTGGTTTCATAATTACCTGAAATTGATGATGCTGATAAAGACGATTCGGGTTATCGCCGTAGCGCCCGTCTTTCGGGCGTCGGGAAGGCTCCACAAAAGCGACATTCCACGGTTTCGACCCTAATACCTTAAGAAAGGTGTTAGGGTTCATCGTTCCGGCGCCTTTTTCTATATCATATGGATTCCCCAGTAAACACCCTTGTTTACTCCAATACCTCTGTAACTCTAATACAATATCCTGAAAATAAAACGGTTTTGCCAAAATACTTCCTCCTGTAAAAACTTATTTCATCATACCAATACCCGTAAGAATGACGCTTGCGGCATTCTTACCACGTAAAGTTTTAATAATTCTTAGGTGTGGTACTATCAAACCTTAGAATTATTCTTTACATGTCCATTGAATAATTCGGTGCTTCCTTAGTTATATGAATATCATGAGGGTGACTTTCTTTCAGTGATGCCGCCGTAATCTTTATGAATCGACTATTATTAATCAATTCATTAATATTAGACGCACCGCAATAACCCATCCCTGAGCGAAGCCCGCCCATCAATTGGAAAACGGTATCTTCAACGGAACCTTTATAAGCAACCCTGCCTTCAACCCCTTCCGGTACCAGCTTCTTGGCATCGGTTTGGAAGTAGCGGTCTTTGCTTCCGCATTCCATCGCGGCAATCGAACCCATCCCGCGATAAACTTTATATTTCCGTCCTTGATATAGTTCAAAAGTACCGGGACTTTCATCACATCCTGCGAAAAGACTGCCAATCATACAAACACTTGCGCCTGCCGCCACTGCTTTCGTGATATCCCCCGAATATTTGATACCGCCGTCGGCAATAATCGGAACGCCGTATTTCAGCGCTTCTTCCGCCGTATCCATAATCGCGGTAATCTGCGGTATACCGATTCCCGCCACGACACGGGTCGTACAGATTGAACCCGGTCCGATTCCGACTTTTACGGCAT
>WQST01000055.1 GCA_009787745.1 Lachnospiraceae bacterium | reverse complement strand
AACGGGCGCCTAGTCGAAACATCTGCACTTTTCCATTCGCCTGTGAGATAGCTTTGAAACATTCCGTCCTTAACTTCACGGACGCCGATAATTGGAATCCCGTTTTGCAGATTTTCATTTGAAAATTCCGAGTTATCAGGAATGCTTACACCGCCCTGCTCATTCGAGGATGAATCCGTTACGGACTCACCGACAATATCAGGCAGGGGCTTAATATCATCGCCGCAACCGCTTAAAAATAATGATAAACTGAATATCAATATTAAGAATAATAAACAGTGCTTATTCTTTTGTATCTTCATAAAATATAAACTCCTAAGCTTTAAAATGCGCTTTTATCGTATAAATATGCGAAAGGTAACTTTTACATAAATGTAATTATATATTATTGTTAATAATTTTGCAATTATTATATTATTATGATATTATTAATTTTAATAATTTCGTAATAATTTGAATAATCGGGTCAAATGGATGGAGTAAAGGGAAGCAAAAAATGAAATGGCTGAAAATAGCAATCAAAACAACGACCGAAGCGGAAGATATAATCATCAGCAGTTTATATGATATTGGTTTAGAGGGCGCTGAGATTGAAGATAATCAACCGCTTTCTCCGCTTGATAAAGAGCAGATGTTCATCGATGTTATGCCTGAGTTTTCTGACGACGACGGAATCGCTACCCTTAACTTCTTTGTTCCGCTCGAAAATGACGGGTCTGTCATAATTTTCGATGAGCCGATGAGTCCCGACTTACTTATCACGAAAATTACTGACGAATTAAATGAATTAAAGGAATTTCTGGATATCGGCGAAGGAAGTATCCTCGTTTCCGAAACGGCGGATCTTGACTGGATTAATAACTGGAAGCAATATTTTCATCAATTTACCATTGATGATATCCTGATAGTCCCGTCATGGGAGGATGTCGCCGACCGCGATTCTTATCAACATATATTTCGCATTGACCCGGGCCTTACTTTTGGCACAGGAATGCACGAAACAACACAGTTATGTATCCGCCAGTTAAAAAAACATCTTAAGCAAGCCGACTTCCTGCTGGATATCGGATGCGGAAGCGGGATACTTGCTATCTTATCGCTAATGTTCGGCGCGGCGAAAGCATTCGGAACGGATTTAGATTCCAATGTATTAGAAGCAGTAAAAGAAAACTGTCTTAATAACGAAATTTCTCCTTCACGGTTTGAAGTTATCATCGGAAATATCATAAACGATGAAGAAGTCTTTGAAATAGCAAAAAATAAAGGGTTATATGATGTCATAACAGCGAATATTTTGACGGAAGTTCTCGTCCCGCTAATCCCTGTCGCTTCCCGCCTTTTAAAAGAGGGGGGCGTTTTAATCACCTCAGGCATCATCGGCGATGTAACTGCCCCGCCGCCCAAAGCACTAAAAGTCATAGATGCAATGCAATCAGCAGGAATGGAAATCATTGATACAACATATCAAGGCGAGTGGGTTAATGTAACAGGGAGAAAGGTTTAGTATGCATCATTTCTTTATAAATTCCGACCAAATAAACGAAAAAAAAATCACCGTCCTCGGTAACGATGTCCGGCATATCAAAAGTGTTCTGCGGATGAAAGTCAGTGATGAAATTTCCTTTAGTGACGGCGAAAAACCCGTTGAATACCATGGAATTATTACCGAAATTACCGACCGGCACATTATCTGCGATCTAATCTACATTCAGAAATCAAACCACGAACTGCCTGCTCGTGTTTATCTTTTTCAGGCTCTTCCCAAAGCGGATAAAATGGAACTGATTATCCAAAAAGCAGTTGAATTAGGCATCTATGAAATCATTCCGATTTTTAGCGACCGCTCGGTTATCCGTTTGGATGAAAAAAAAGCACAGGCGAAAATAAAGCGTTGGCAAGGCATCAGCGAAGCATCGGCGAAACAGTGTAAGCGTCAAGTCATTCCCCGCATCAGTGATATTATGAGTTTTAAAGAAGCCGTAAAATATGCCGCGGATAAAGATATCAAAATCATCCCCTATGAAATGGCTGAGGATATGAATAAAACCAAAACAATTTTCAGTAATCTAAAAACCGCTCAGTCGGTTGCTGTTTTTATTGGCTCGGAAGGCGGATTCACCAATCAGGAAATTGAGCTTGCGAAAACTGCCGGCATTTCACCGATTACAATGGGTAAGAGAATCCTTCGGACGGAAACGGCAGGCTTTGTCATATTAAGTTGGATTATGTACCAATTAGAAGAATAGGCATACAATAATATATAGTAACCTATGTCATTTACGGCTATGTCTTCCTGAGTGTAAACGAAGGAAAACGACATATTCTTAATCAATGATTTCACAATATAACGCATATTTATTTAAGCGGTTTGCATGGAGATTAAAATGGAAGTTTATTTGGATAATTCAGCAACCACCAAGTGTTTTCCCGAGGTGGCTGAAATAATGAAACAAATCATGTGTGAGGACTATGGCAATTCCTCAAGTATGCATCGAAAAGGGGTCCGGGCAGAAAAATATCTGCGTTACGCAACAGATATAATCACAGAGAATCTGAAAGTAAATGATAAAGAAATTATTTTTACCTCAGGCGGAACCGAATCTGATAATCTTGCTTTAATCGGTACGGCATCCGCCAATGCCCGTGCGGGGCGTCATCTGATTACCACCGCCATCGAGCATTCCGCCGTATTAGAAACGATGAAATATTTGGAAAAAGAAGGTTTCCGTGTCACATACCTTCCTGTTGACCAAAAAGGCATTATCTGCCTGCATGACTTAGAAAGAGCGATAAACCGTGACACGATTCTGGTCTCGATTATGCATACCAATAACGAAATCGGTTCTGTTCAGCCAATCGCCGCGGCAGGGGAGCTGATAAAGGGAATTAATCCGCAAATCATATTTCATGTCGATGCGGTACAGGGTTTCAGTAAATGCCCGATTTATCCTAAACGAATGATGATTGACCTTTTATCTGTCAGCGGACACAAAATACACGGCCCGAAAGGGGTCGGCTTTTTATATGTCAATGAAAAAATAAAGATGAACCCCATAAGCTTCGGCGGTAAACAACAGCGCGGGATTCGCTCAGGGACACTCAATGTCCCGGGGATTGCAGGGATGGCTAAGGCGATTGAAATAATTATGCCAAGCTTGGAAGATGATGTTGCAAAGATGCATGAATTAAGACAATATTTCATCGAAGGGCTCCGCGAGATTCCTGATGTGACCGTTAACAGCCCCGGCGGGGTTCATGGCGCACCGCATATCGTGAATGCGACATTTATCGGGATTAAGAGCGAAGTTTTGCTTCATGCTTTAGAAGATAATGAAATTTATGTATCGGCAGGCAGTGCCTGCGCCGCCCACAAAATAAACTATCAATCCGCAACCCTCAAAGCAATCGGGCTTTCAAAGGATATGATGAGCGGTACGATCAGGTTCAGTTTTTCCAATTACACATCATCGGCAGAATTAAATTTCACATTGCAGAAATTATATGATATAATTCCTATGTTACGGAAGTATGTGAAGAAATAGCGGATACCTGCTTGGAAAGGTTGAAATGCAACATAGCAATTATTACAGATCGTTTTTGATAAAATATGCCGAAATTGGCGTTAAAGGTAAAAATCGGTATCTTTTCGAAGATGCATTAGTCAGACAGATCAAATATTCACTGAAAAAAGTAAACGGAGATTTTGCGGTTACTCGTACAAGCGGGCGGATTTATGTCAATGCTCAGTCCGATTTCGATTTTGCCGATACGGTTTATGCGTTAAAATCAGTATTCGGAATTTCCGGAATCTGTCCGATGGTGGCGATGGAAGATGAAGGTTTTGACCGGCTTGCTGAATTTTTGGTTCAATATGTCGAAGATGTGCATGGACAGAAAAACATAACTTTTAAAATTGCCGCCAGACGAAGCCGAAAAGATTATCCTTTCGATTCGATGGAACTAAACGCCCGATTGGGCGGCGTTATTCTGGACGCTTTTCCCGCGATGCGTGTCGATGTCCATCATCCCGAATTAATGCTTCATGTCGAGATTCGGGAAAAAATAAATATTTATTCAGAAATAATACCCGGTCAAGGAGGAATGCCCGTCGGTACTAACGGAAAAGCAATGCTCCTTTTATCCGGCGGTATCGACTCACCCGTCGCCGGATACATGATTGCCAAGAGAGGTGTCAAGCTGGACGCGGTCTATTTCCATGCCCCGCCCTACACAAGCGACCGTGCGAAGCAGAAAGTAATCGATTTAGCGCGGATTGTTTCCCGTTTCAGCGGACCCATTAATTTGCATATCATTAATTTCACGGATATCCAACTATATATTTACGATAAATGCCCGCATGAGGAATTAACGATTATCATGCGCCGGTATATGATGCGGATTGCCGAGCAAATTGCGCAGGAGACGGAATGTCTAGGTCTTATCACAGGTGAAAGTATCGGACAAGTTGCTTCCCAAACCCTCAAATCACTCGCGGCTACCAATGAGGTTTGCCGTTTGCCGGTTTATCGCCCGTTGATCGGATTTGATAAAATCGAGATTATCAATTTAGCGGAGAGAATCGGTACATACGAAACATCAATTCAACCTTTTGAAGATTGCTGTACGATTTTCGTCGCCAAGCATCCCGTAACGAAACCGAATATTAAAATGATCAATAAGCATGAAAAAAACCTAACGGAAAAAATTGATGAACTGGTCGAAGCCGCGATAGAAACAAAGGAAGTTTTGCTTGTGCAGCAATAGCCAATCAAAAGGCGCATCCCTTTCGGAGATGCGCCAAGCTGTCGGTTATGTTTAGAATAGATTACAGCATGTAAGCTTTTAATGTCTCTAAAACATCTTCGGCTCCATCCTCAGCATGAATATTTAAATCAATCGGCTTTGAAAGGTCCAAGCTAAAGATTCCCATAATTGATTTAGCATCAATTACGTATCTGCCTGAAACCAGATCAAAGTCATAATCAAATTTAGTAATATCATTTACAAAAGACTTAACCTTATCAATGGAATTTAACGAAATTTGTACGGTTTTCATAAAACTTACCTCCTTATATTATATTTCACATATATAGTAAGTCTTTGAGCAGTAAATGTCAATGCCTAAACAATACAAATTTATTGGAGTTTGTTATGAAAAATGTCGCACTATACAATCTGGGCTGTAAAGTGAATAGTTATGAAGTGGACGTTATGCAACAAAATTTACAGGCAAATGGCTTTTTGATTGTACCTTTTGATGAAATAGCCGATATTTACATAATAAATACCTGTACAATAACGAATACCGCCGACTTAAAAAGCCGTAAAATAATCCGCCGTGCGCGCCATAAAAATCCGCAGGCGATTATTGTCGCCGTTGGTTGCTTGGTTCAGGTCGATGAAGAATCCCTAAAAGAAATTTCGATTGATTTGGCGATTGGGAACAACCGTAAAAATGACTTGATACCGCTGCTAAATGAATACATCGGAAACAGGCAGGGGTCTAACCGAAAAGCCGTTATCGATTTAGATAATGAAATAGCTTACGAGGAAATGGCTTTAAAAGAAGTAAAAGAGCATACTAGGGCTTTCGTTAAGATTCAGGATGGTTGTAATCAATTTTGCTCATACTGTATTATCCCGTATGCCCGCGGGAGAGCCAGAAGCCGTGAAGCGGAGGCGGTAATCAGCGAATTGACCGAATTAGTCAACAAGGGTTGCCGTGAAGTCGTCCTGACGGGGATTAATTTAAGTTCTTACGGAAATGGCGCTGATGATTTACTTAATTTAATCGAAAAAGCCGCTGAAATAACAGAATTAAGCAGAATTAGGTTAGGTTCGCTGGAACCGGGGATTATTAGTGACGAATTTGTGAAAAGGATTGTCTCGCTGGAAAAAGTTTGCCCCCATTTTCATTTATCTTTACAAAGCGGCTGTGATACGACTTTGAAGAGGATGAACCGTCATTATCAAACCGCCGATTACTACGAAAAGGTTAAGAAAATCCGGAGCGCATACAAAGAAAAATACGGAGAGGATTATCAGCCTGCCATTACCACCGATATTATCGTCGGTTTTCCGGGCGAAACAGAAGCGGAATTTATTGAGACGGAGAATTTCATCCGTCAGGTATCCTTTTATGAAATGCATGTCTTCCCGTACTCGAAACGTAAAGGGACAGCGGCGGCGATAATGCCTGAGCAGGTTACGGCAAAGGTCAAAAAAGAACGCAGTAACCGGTTAATTATGCTTGATAAATTAATGTCTGATGAGTATCGGAATGCTTTTATAGGCAGGAATGTTTCGGTTATACCGGAAGATATGAAAGTAATTGCAGATAAAAAATATTGGTTTGGTTATACTGCGGAGTATATTAGAACCGCCATTTTGGATAATAAATCAGACAATCAAGTATTTCATTCAGGAATGTTGGTTAATACTAAAATTAGCGGGCATTTAACGGAGGGGGTTATGACATGTTTCTGAGCCGCAGGCGAAGAATATCTTTTCATACTACAAACTATTGAATTGTTCCAATATTTGGGGTAATATATGAATAGGCTAACTGAATTTACTTAAGATTGGAGTCGGATAATGAATAATAATGATAACGATAATACCATTGATAATATTCAGGATTTAGGAAATACTCAGTTTTTTACAGTTGAAGCATGTAAGGAAATAACCGTCAAAAGCACTTTGGCAGTAGTTTATAAAGCATTAACGGAAAAAGGTTATAACCCCGTAAATCAAATCGTCGGCTACATCATGTCGGGTGATCCCACCTATATCACCAGCCATAACAGCGCCCGAAGCATGATTATGAAGGTTGAGCGCGACGAGTTAGTGGAAGAATTACTGACCGAATACATCCAAAACCAAGGCTACTAGTGTGACGCTAGATATTGGAGTTGCTACTGTATGGGAATGAGAATCATGGGACTTGATTTCGGCGCGAAAACTGTCGGTGTCGCTATCAGCGACCCCTTGCTTCTGACAGCGCAGGGAATTGAAATCATCCGCCGAAAAGATGAGGACAAACAGCGCAGGACATTAGCCCGAATCGAGGAATTAATCAAGGAATATGAAGTAAACGAAATAGTTCTGGGGATGCCGTATAATATGGACGATCCTGATGATACAAGCAATCCTCTTACATACGGGGAGAGAGGGGAAAAGACCTTAGCGTTTAAAGAAAAACTGGAGCGCAGAAGCGGGCTTAAGGTAACTCTTTGGGATGAGCGTTTGACCACCTTTGAAGCCATCGAAACAATGAACGAACTAGGTATCAAGAAAGAAAAACACAAAAATTACGTCGATATGATTGCGGCGGTTTTGATATTACAAGGGTATTTATATGGAAAAAATAGTGTTTAAAACCGATGGTAATTCCGAAGGGGATGCCTTTTATATTTTAGAACAAACAAAAGTAGGGGGGATTAACTATTTACTGGTCACGGATTCGGAAGCCGATGAGGACGGTGAAGCTTTAATATTGAAAGATATTAGCAAAACCGGTGATTCGGAAAGCATTTACGAAATCGTTACAGACGACGTAACTCTGGATGCGGTGGCGGCAGTTTTTAATAGTTTATTAGAAGATATCACCCTAGATAATCGTGAAGAATAGCAATAGCTAACTTGGAGGTAAATTTGCGAAAAAAAACTGAACGGGGCAGTGAATCCCGGCTTAAGATCATCCCTTTGGGAGGTCTTGAGTTAATTGGAATGAATATTACTGCTTTCGAATATGAAGACAGTATTATTGTTGTGGATTGCGGATTAGCTTTTCCCGAAGAAGATATGCTCGGAATCGATCTGGTTATTCCCGACATCACATTTTTAAAGGATAATATTGATAAAGTCAAAGCATTTGTAATCACCCACGGTCATGAGGATCATATCGGCGCATTGCCGTATGTCTTAAATGAAATAAACGTCCCGATTTATGCCACGAAGCTGACAATGGGTATTATTGAACACCGCTTGCAAGAGCATAACCTCATGGAAAAAACCAAGCGGAAAGTCATGAAATTCGGTGATGCAATGGACTGCAAGCATTTTCGCGTTGAGTTCATCAAAACCAATCATAGCATCGTCGATGCCGCCGCGCTCGCTATTCATACCCCCGTGGGGATAATAGTTCATACGGGCGACTTTAAAGTTGACTATACCCCCGTTTTCGGCGATGCGATTGACCTACAGCGTTTTGCCGAGTTAGGTCGTAAGGGGGTTTTGGCGTTGATGTGTGATTCTACCAATGCCGAACGTCCCGGTTTCACCCAGTCGGAAAGAACGGTCGGACATACCTTCGACCAAATTTTTGAAGAGCATAAAGACACCCGAATCTTAATCGCGACCTTTGCATCGAATGTAGACCGCGTTCAGCAGATCATCAATTCCGCCGAAAAATTTGGCCGTAAGGTCGTGGTTGAAGGCCGCAGTATGGTAAATGTTATCGAAACAGCGACGAAACTGGGTTGTTTGCGGATACCCGCTAATGCTCTTATAAATATTGAACAGCTTAAGAATTATCCCGACGAAAGAACGGTTATTATTACAACGGGAAGCCAAGGCGAAAGTATGGCGGCGCTTAGCCGGATGGCGGGGGATATGCATAAGAAAATCTCTATCGGCCCCAAAGACACCGTTATCTTTTCTTCCCATCCGATACCGGGCAATGAAAAAGCGGTAACTAATGTCATTAATGATTTGCTGAGAAAAGGTGCGGATGTCATTTTTCAGGATGTCCATGTCTCGGGACATGCCTGTCAGGAAGAAATCAAGCTATTATATACCCTTCTCGCGCCGAAATTCGCAATTCCCGTGCATGGTGAATATAAGCATTTGATTGCGCAAGCCAAAATTTTAAAACAGCTTGGTATTGAGAAAGAAAGAATTTTTATTTTGCAATCAGGAGATGTTTTAGCGTTATCGTCGGAAGAAGCAACGGTTAGCGGAAGGGTTCCTGTCGGGACGGTTTTTGTCGATGGTTTGGGGGTCGGTGATGTCGGGAATGTCGTTTTACGTGATCGCCGCCTTTTATCGGAGGACGGAATATTAATCGTCGTAGCGGCGCTTGATTATATGGATAATCATATTGTCAGCGGGCCTGAGATCTACTCACGCGGATTTGTTTATGTAAAAGAAGCGGATGCTTTACTTGATGAAGCAAGGCGTCTTGCCCGCGACATCATCGAAAAATGCGAAAAGAAAAATATCAGCGACTGGGGCAAAATAAAAAGTATAATCATTGAGAATTTAAACGAATTTATTTGGAAGAAGACGAAAAGACGTCCGATGATTGTACCAATATTTATGGAAATTTAAGAGTGGAGGTTTTTGATGCTAAACACAATCGAAGAAGCTACAATGAAATTTGCGCAAGATATTCAAAAGACAGAAGTTTATCACGATTATCGTAATAGTTTGGATATTATTAAAAAAGATCCGGAACTATATGAAAAGGTGAATGAATATCGGCTTAAGAATTTTGAACTCCAAACGACAGAACCGGCGGACGGACTGCTTGACAAGATAGATTGTTTGGAACAGGAATATGAAGCGATTATTGAAAAAACAGTAGTCAGTGATTTCCTCAGCGCAGAAATTTCATTTTGCCGAATGATGCAAGATATAAATAAGTGTATTACGTTGGCTTTGGATTTTGAATAGTAAAAGGGTTGCATATGAACACAAGTGTTAAACACCTAATTGGAGCAGTTTTTGAAACGATTGTAAAAGGAATCGCCCTTTTTATGATTGTTACATTTGTCTACCGAACAGCAATATTGGCTTATGATTTCGGCTATCGCGTATTTGCGGAAGAGCCTGTTTCACGTTCGGGCGGACGAACAATAACAGTTGCGGTTCCTGAAGATTATACCGTCAGAGGTCTGGCAGAGATGCTAAAGGATAAAGGCTTAATCAAAGATGCCGATTTGTTTGTAGCGCAAGAGTTGCTATCAGAATACCGCGGCGAGGTAAAGCCGGGGATTTATGATCTCAGTACCGTTATGACCGCTTCGGAGATGTTGGCCGTGATGTCGGCGGATAATGAAGACTAAAGGAAATAGGAAAATCAAAGCAGTAATATGAATAATAGAAGTGCAGTATTTATTGCATCACTTGACTCGGGGCATGTTCATTATTTAGAAGAGTTAGAATCGCTTGCGAAAGAAAATGACATCCCTGTCATATGCCGTGAAGCGCAAGGTTTAATCAAATTCTTTTTGACGATGCATAAGCCGCGGCGAATTTTAGAAATCGGAACCGCGATTGGTTTTTCGGCATTATTGATGAGCGAGTATGCACCGAAAGATTGCGAAATAATTACGATTGAGAGAGATGAAGCGCGGATCAAGGCGGCGGAAAGCAATTTTCTTAAGCATGGAAAAACAAAGCAGATTTCGCTATTATCAGGTGATGCGCTTGGTATTATAAAGGGTTTGACCGAACCGTTTGATTTTATCTTTATGGATGCTGCGAAGGGGCAGTATCTAAATTTATTATCTGATATTCTAAAGCTTCTAAATCCGGGTGGTATCCTAATTACAGATAATGTCCTGCAAGATGGGGATATCCTCGAATCACGCTACGCAATCACCAGACGCGACCGAACAATTCACGGAAGAATGCGCGATTTTCTATATGAAATCAAACATTGCGAGACCCTCTGCACAGAGATTTTGGATATCGGCGATGGTGTGGCTGTGAGCTACAAACTTTCGTCGTCAACTTAAGGAAACAAAATAATGAAAAAACCAGAACTACTAATCCCCGCCGGAAGCCTAGAAGTCCTCAAAACAGCGGTTAATTTCGGAGCAGACGCCATCTACATCGGCGGAGAATCTTTCAGCCTGCGCGCAAAAGCAAAAAACTTTAGTATTTCGGAAATAGAAAAGGGAATTAACTTTGCGCATGATAATGGCGTTAAAGTCTATATAACCGCGAACATCTTAGCCCATAATGATGATCTAAATGAAGCGGAGAAATATTTCACCGAGTTAAAGCAGATTCATCCTGATGCGCTTATCATCGCCGACCCCGGCATGTTCACGTTAGCACAAGATATCTGCCCCGAAATCCCCATTCATATATCAACACAAGCAAATAACTCTAACTACCTTACGTATAATTTCTGGTATCGGCAAGGTATAAAGAGAGTAGTCGCCGCTCGTGAACTTAGCTTAGAAGAAATCGCTTTAATCCGCCAAAAGATTCCGGCAGACATGCAAATCGAAAGTTTCATTCACGGAGCGATGTGTATATCATACTCAGGGCGGTGCCTTCTTAGCAATTACTTTACGGGGCGCGACGCGAATCAAGGTGCCTGCACACATCCTTGCCGCTGGAAGTACGCCGTCGTCGAAGAACAACGCCCTGGTGTTTATCTTCCTATCTACGAAAACGAACGCGGAACCTATATCTTCAATTCGCGTGACTTATGCATGGTCGAATATATCCCCGAATTAATCAAAGCGGGAATCAACAGCTTCAAAATTGAAGGCCGCATGAAAGGTTCACTCTACATCGCATGTGCCACAAGAACATACCGCAAAGCCATCGACGACTTCTATACCTCAGAACAAACATACCGCGATAACATTGATTGGTACCGCCGTGAAATTTCCCGCTGTACCTACCGCTACTTCTCGACAGGTTTCTACTTCGGAAAACCCGACCAAAATAACCAAATCTACGATTCCAATACCTACTTAAACGAATCCGTCTACTTAGGCACCATCGAATCTGTTGATAAGGTTTTCGGCGCCCGCTTCGAGCAAAAAAACAAATTTAGCGTCGGCGATCAAATCGAAATTATGAAACCATCGGGTCAAAACATCCAAACCACCGTAAAAGCCCTCACCACCCCCGACGGAGTAAGCGTCCCCGACGCCCCCCACCCCGGACAAGCCCTTTACGCCACCCTGACATCCGTCCCGTCCCCGGGCGACATCCTACGCAAAAACC
>WQST01000054.1 GCA_009787745.1 Lachnospiraceae bacterium | reverse complement strand
ACTATTTTGGCAAGGGATATCGATATTCTTGAATCAATCCGCGAACATTCGCCTGTTCTCGTGAAGATAACCATCACAACTGCTGACGACGCTAAAGCCCTTATGATCGAACCGGGAGCGCCGCCATCATCAGAACGTTTTGCCTTACTAAAGAAACTTAATCAGTCAGGCATTATGGCAGGTATCCTGCTGATGCCGATCCTGCCTTTTGTCAATGACGATGAAGAGAATATTTTCAGGATACTTAAGCTGGCAGCCGAAAGCGGTGCGCGTTTCATCTATCCCGGCTTTGGTGTTACCTTACGAATGAATCAGCGAATACATTATTATGAGCAGCTTAAAAAGTTATTTCCCGAACAGGATTTGCCTAAACGTTACAATAGCGTTTACGGAAACCGTTATTCATGTAATATCCCCGATTCGCGAAAGCTTTATGAGCGTTTTACCGCCGAATGTGCCAAACATGATATTCTATATGATATGAAAGATATCATTCACGCTTATAAAAGAAATTATGGCGAAGGGCAATTAAGTTTGTTTGATTTTTGAGGATAAATAAATATTCTCTTGCCAAACAGGGTGTAAAATCATATAATACGTATGTGTCAGATTTGCTTACTATTGTAATTTTGCGATCCCTTGAAAGGAGTTTTATATGAAAACAATTGGAACAGTTACCAGAGGAATAAAAGCCCCCATGATTAGAACGGGGGATGATTTGACCGAAATTGTCGTGGACAGTATCCTAACGGCCTCAAAGGAAGAGGGGTTTGGCTTTAATGATAGAGATGTGGTCGGAATAACGGAAGCGATTGTCGCCAGAGCGCAGGGGAATTATGCCGATTTAGACCAAATTTCCGCTGATGTAAGAAATAAATTCGGCGGTCAGGAAATGGCGATTGTCTTTCCGATTCTTTCACGAAATCGTTTCGCCAACCTTCTGCGCGGGATTGCGGGCGGATGCTCTAAGCTTTATATCATGTTATCATATCCTGCCGATGAAGTCGGGAATGAATTGCTTGATTGGGATATGATTGATAAAGCAGGGGTTAACCCTTATTCGGATGTGCTTGATGAAAAACGATATCGTGAGTTATTCGGCTATGATGTAAAGCATCCTTTCACAGGGATGGATTACGCGGAATTTTATAAAGGGTTAAGCGATAATATCGAATTAATTTTTGCGAATGACCCGCGTGCAATTATCAAATATACCAAAAATGTTTTAGCCTGTGATATCCATACCAGACACCGGACGAAACGCTTATTAAAAGAAGCGGGAGCAGAGATTGTTTATGGTCTTGATGATATATTGGCGAAGAGTGTAAACGGAAGCGGTTATAACGAAAAATTCGGCTTGCTGGGTTCTAATAAAGCGACAGAGGACAGAGTAAAATTATTCCCCCGCGACTGCCAACCTTTGGTAGATAGTATTCAGAAGCAACTGATTGAAAAGACAGGCAAAAAAATCGAAGTAATGGTTTATGGCGACGGTGCCTTTAAAGATCCTGTCGGGAAGATATGGGAACTGGCTGACCCGGTGGTTTCCCCTGCTTTCACGAAAGGGCTGGAGGGGACGCCTAATGAGTTAAAGCTCAAATTCTTATTGGACAATGACTTGGCAGGGAAATCGGAAACCGAAGCACGTCAGGCAATGACTGCCGCGATTAAGAGTAAAGATGAACAGTTAGGTGATAAAGCCTTAGGAACAACCCCGAGACGTTTTACGGATTTGCTGGGTAGTTTGTGTGACCTGACAAGCGGGAGCGGTGATAAAGGAACCCCGATTATTTTGATATCAGGATATTTTGATAATTTTGCTACCGAATAGATGGATTATAATTATTGCACATAGGAGAAAAGGTTTATGAAACAAGACATGATTGTTATCCTTGATTTAGGCAGCACAGAGAATACGGCACTGGCTCGTGAAATTCGCAATTTGGGAGTATATAGCGAGATTTATCCGCATGATATCACGGTTACTGAATTGAGAACTTTACCGAATGTTAAAGGTATCGTTGTTTATGGCGGGCCTAATAATATTATTAATGGTGAAAAAATTGATATCAGTCAAGAAGTATATAATACGGATTACCCGATTATGGCGATTGCTCACGAAAATATCGGGAGTGAATACAATTTCTCGACTTGGGAGGAAGCATCTCCGCAGCTTAAATCATTTGTTTTTGATGTATGCGGGGCAGAAGCGAATTGGAATATGGAAAACTTCGTTGCCGACCAAGTAGAATTGATTCGCAATCAAGTCGGTAACAAAAAGGTTCTGTTGGCCTTGTCAGGCGGTGTTGACAGCTCTGTAGTTGCGGCTTTATTGATAAAAGCAATCGGTAAGCAATTGGTATGTGTTCATGTCAATCACGGTCTTATGCGGAAAGATGAATCGGAAAATGTCGTTGAAGTTTTTGGTAAACAGCTTGACGCGAATCTGGTATATGTAGATGCAAGTGAAAGATATTTAACGAAATTGGCAGGAATCGCCGATCCTGAGCAAAAGCGTAAAATCATCGGTGCGGAGTTCATCCGCATCTTCGAAGAAGAATCGCGCCGTTTAGGCGGAAATGAGGCTATCGGCTTTTTGGCTCAGGGAACTATCTATCCCGACATCGTTGAAAGCGGTACCAAGACCGCAAAAGTAATTAAGTCCCATCACAATGTCGGAGGCTTACCCGAAGATATGAAGTTCGAACTGGTCGAACCCATCCGTCAACTTTTCAAGGATGAAGTCCGCGCTTGCGGCTTAGAACTTGGCTTACCTGATGAAATGGTCTATCGCCAACCCTTCCCCGGCCCTGGTTTAGGGGTTCGCTGTTTAGGCGCCATCACTCGCGAACGTCTTACGGCGGTACGTGAATCGGATGCGATACTTCGCGAAGAATTTAAGATTGCGGGGCTTGACAAAAAAGTATGGCAATATTTTACCGCCGTCCCCGATTTCAAATCAGTCGGTATGCGTGATAATGCCCGCAGCATAGAATATACCGTGATTATTCGCGCAGTAAACACAATTGACGCAATGACTGCCGCTATCGAAGAAATCGAATGGCCGTTACTGCAAAAAATAACAGGCAGAATCCTCGCCGAAGTTGATAATGTAAATCGTGTTTGCTATGATTTAAGTCCAAAGCCTGTGGCGACGATTGAGTGGGAGTAGTAAAAAGTTGTTCTAAGGTGTCGCGCAGAGGCGCACCACCTAAGAACAACTAGTCCCGCTACGCGGGCGCTCTTTACTACGGAAAATGCGGAACATTCTTCTTGAAGGGTTTACATAACGTATAAGAATAGTCTTTTGATAACATTAATAAATATTTTAGCTGATGAGTGTAATGATATATATAACTATTTTGTTAAGTTTAACGTGGATAGCGTTTCATTTCGGCGCGATAATAATAATTATTATTTAGGTGTATGGAGGAGAGAAAAGTGGTTGATCCCAAAATTATATTTGTCAAACGATTTTTAGCTGAAATACTTGATCAGGGCTATAAATCAATACCTATCAATGATGAGAGGTTTATGGGTGGTTTAGATAGCATGGCGGATTATTTTCAAAATCATATTAATCAATTTGGAAAATCAGCTTCTAAATTGGAATTTTTATTTTTGAAATATAATACGAGAGGAGAATATCGCCAATTTACAAAAATTATTGAAGGTTTTAATGGAAGAATTGTCTCATTGGATAATCCGCGCTATATAAATGCGAATATTAAGTTGGATAAAGAATACGTTGACAAGTTGATCAATGGTGACGAATTGGATATCAACAAAAACGATTTTGAACAAATAGTCAATTGTTTTATAAGTGGAGCAAAATTAAGTAAACATAAAAAATAAATATTCTTATGAGATAATATAAAAGGCGGAAGATAAATGACATTTATTGAATTGTATAATTCAGAACCATTTATAAAAGTATTTAAAGAGATAGAGAATTTTACGGAAACAAAGCTAAAAAAATATAATACAAAATTCAATCATAAATCACTTGGAGATGGGAAAGAAATTTTCGATGCGGTTTGGGGAAATGTGGAATTTTCAGGCGGCGAAATTTATATTCTGGATTCGCCATTATTACAGCGGCTTAGAAAAATCAAGCAATTAGGTTTAGCTTATTTCGTCTATTGTGGCAGTGATTATTCACGGTTTTATCATACCATAGGAGTTACTTATTTAGCAGACAGAATGGTAACTAGCCTAAACAAAAGTAGAAATGAATCAGAAATTGATGAAGAAAAAAAGCAATACTTCAGAGTAATAGTCCGTCTTGCTTCGATTTTTCATGATGTCGGGCATATGTTTCTGAGCCATGTTTCCGAACATTATTTTGGGCGAAGCCCTTTATATCGCCGCCATATGCTTATTGAATCAATGCTTGGTGAGTTCGAAAAAAAAGCCCGAAAATCGGTTTCACTTCATGAACTTTTAAGTTGTATGATGGTTAATACAAAAGAAGTACGTAAATTATTGAAAAATGTTACAACAAAGCTAAATTGTGATATTATAAGCAAAAAGGACTATAATTTAGATGATTTAGTTGAATACATCTCAAGTCTTATTGTGGGGGTTCCTATTGATGGAGAAATTTTTCCTTATCATAATATTGTTAACGGCTCAATTGATGCTGATAAATGTGATTATTTATCAAGAGACTCCCATGTCACACGAGTTCCGGTAGCAGTGGATATCTCGAGAATCACTCAAAAATTGAGTGTTATTGAAACGACAGAGGATGACATAAACAAATCTGATTTATGGAATGAAGATGCAGATAAAAAAGAAAAAATATATGAATTGGCAATGAAAGATTCAGCGGAAAAGGCACTGTTTCAGTTATGCATTGCAAGAACTATATTATTTGAAAGTGTATATTATCACCATAAAGTATTGACTGCTGAAACAGAGTTTCGAAGTATTCTGAATGAACTTTCCAATTTGAACAAACCCATATTTAATACATTTGATGAGATTTTAAGTTTTTCAGACGATGAATTTAATTCTTATTTTTTTAATATTTTAAAGCGGGGTAAAGATGATGAGGATAAAAATCGTATTGATATGATTAGGAAGCAATTACTTAAGCTAAATGAAAGGGAATTGGCAAAAAGGATTGTCTGTTTCATGCCTGATTATTTGGAGGGAGATCAAAGTAACAAAGAAGCATTGTTTGATAGTGTGTTGGTAACAATAGGCTCCCGGGAAGAAGAATCCCTATTATATGAAGTGAAAACAGATTACATAAAGATAAGGACTTTACTTAATAAAAATAAGTTAAATATTACAGATATAAATATTTTTGTTATTCAAGCACCAGTTAATATATACGGGCATAGTAAGATCCAAGTACCAATTAAAATGCACAATGGTATACCAAGAGACTTTAGAGGTTATGAAATTATTGATAGTAGAGAAACCAGTAGTTCGGCTTCTTTTGTCGTTACAGATGAGGATGAGAAACTATTAGTATTTTTTGCTTTGGAAAAAGTAATATACAGAAAATTTAATATTCGACTGAAAGTAGAATGTATGTCATGTGCAAAGTTTGAGCAAATGGACATGGCAAAAAATTGCAAAGCATTATTCGAACAAGGTTATTATAATGATACTCCAGAGCTAATTAGGGATGAATTGATTAATAAATACATATCCAAGGATAGAATCAGTAAAATAGAAAAGAAATTTAAATCATATGAAGGTCCTGATGGATATCAATTATCAGAATCATCAATAAAGCTCTTTTATAAACAAATTATGAGTGCATGTAAAAATAAAAATCAATGTAAAAATATTATTGATGGAATTTATGTTTTGTTTGAAAAATCATTGGTTATTGATCGAGGTTACTTCGGAAAGGTAAAAGCAAAAATATCGGAGCTTGATATTAATGAGAAAGTGCTTTATGTTGTGCCATTAGGAGGACCTAGAGATAGTGCGATGCATATATCATATTTTTGGAATGATATTAAGTTTGATGAATTAAGCATTCAAACAGTAACCAGTTTGGAAAAAATGTTGGAATCGTATGATACTGATTATGTAATGTTTTTTGATGACGGCTCATTCTCGGGTATACAATCAATATCCATCATCCAGGAATATATGGGTATAGTGGGAAAAGATATAAAAACACAAGAAAAGCATGTCGAAGCTTTGAATGAGAATTTACGTGAGAAATTGCGAAGGAAAAAGATAATATTTTTCTTTTTGGCTTTTAATAAGTCAAATGAAAAACGTTTAAGAGATGAAATGAATAGTATTGGTTTAACCAATTTGCAATTTGTTTATGTAGAAGATTTGAGTTTGAAATGTCTGGAAAAGAAAGAAGATTCCATATTTAAGGATGAAGATCAAAGAAAAGTCGTAAAGGATTTTTTATACGATATAGGATTGGAGATCATGTATTCCTGTAAAAAAGAAGATGATAAATATAAGGATGGTTGGAATGAAATAAGAATAAAAGAAGCAGCTTTAGGATATAATGACGCGCAACAAATGGTATTCTTAAAATCAAGTGTCCCAACATATACTATAACTGCATTTTGGCAAGAAAAAGGACTTGTCAATGGTTGGACATGGCAGCCTTTATTTAAAAGAACACAAAAAGATAACTGAATAAAATGTTGCAACTAGCACTTGTCCTCTAGAAAGATAATTTTAAAATATTTCTCAACATTTTTAGTTTATACTTTTACTTGATAGGTACTTGATGGAATCAACTTTCAATAAAGATAATAAACCATTGATAACATTAGCATGATAGCATTTTGATAACAAAAACCAAGCAAAACCCGTAAGGTATGATAGTTGAAGTCAAATTGGAACAAAAGAAACCAAATGACCAAAACAAAACTGTTTAAGATTAGTTTTGGCTTGGCGAGTGGGAGTAGTAAAGAGTTGTTCTAAGGTGCTGCGCAGACATTGTTAGCAGAAAATAAAAAATAATTCTATTAATTGATAACGAATGCTAATAATTGATGTAATGTTAGTAATTTTTTCTTCGTTCAACTATATAGCAAAAAATTTTAAATACTCTTTTATTTTACAGGAGGAACTACTAATGACGACAGAGGAATTGATTAAGTATATCTATGAAACGTCGCTTGAAAACACTTCTTTTGAAGGTACTCAACAGAAAGGTGACCGAGGTTTAATATTGCTGCGAAAATATGGAAAAGATAAGCAGCATCAATTAGTGAATCGTTTTGGCGACAAGGTTACATTTAATAATATCACTCCATCTACTGCTATTGATATAATAAAGAAGATTGAAGAGTATCTAGTGAGTAGTAAGAAATCAACTACTTCACTTGAATCTAAATGTGTTCGAATATATCAGAATAAATATACAGCGACCGTAATTGAATCAAAGAATGTAATTTTTCATGGTGCACCAGGTACCGGCAAATCATTCTTAGCGAAATCAATTGCTGCTGATATTGTGAGTGGTGGAGAAATCCAACAATACGATATGCTGAGTGATGATAAAAAGAAACAAATTGAGTTTGTTCAGTTTCATCCATCATATGATTATACCGATTTCGTTGAGGGACTTCGACCAAAAATCAATGATGATAATGGAATTGGATTTGAGCTACAAGATGGTATATTTAAAAGTTTTGTCGAAAAGGCAAAAAAGAACTATATTGCAAGTCAAAAAAGTATTACTTCGCTTTCATATGAACAGTGGGTTGATGCGAGATTTGACGATTTTATTGTTAAGTTGCAAGAAAGACTTGGAAACGAAGAAGAGATTCTGCTTGAGAACACAAAACAAAAATTAATTGCATTAAATGACGATCATCTTCGATATACACAATCAAAAACAGTACCTAAAGGTCGAATATTTTACTACAAGGACATCAAACAAGCATATATTGAGAAGTGCATAGAACCATCGGAAATTGCTGAAAATAGCAATCTTCCTCCTCGATTTAGAATTAAATCACTAAGTGGTTATGCATCAAAGGTTGTTAAGATGTTTGCAGCGTTCGCAGGCGATGGCTCAGAACGCGATTATTGTGAACCAATTAGCACAGAAAGTACGGCTTTATTGCCTTTTATTTTTATCATAGACGAAATAAACCGAGGTGAGATTTCGAAGATTTTCGGCGAATTGTTTTTTTCGCTTGACCCTAGCTATCGGGGGAAGGCCGGAGAAGTATCTACGCAGTATGCTAACTTGCATGAGAACCCCAATGAAAAGTTCTATGTATCAGATAATGTTTACATCATTGGGACAATGAATGATATCGACCGTTCTGTTGATAGCTTTGACTTTGCAATGCGTCGGCGGTTTAGATTTATAGAGATTAAAGCAAGCGAACAGCTTGAAATGCTGAACGAACTGGAAAATAAAGAGGAAGCTATTCACAGGATGAATTCTTTGAATGAAGTAATATCAAATATAGAAGAATTGAACGAGAATTATCATATAGGTGCATCTTATTTCCTGAAGCTCAAGACAATTGGATTTGAAGAGCTATGGACGGATTATTTGGCACCGTTATTACACGAGTATGTTCGTGGTATGTATGATGAAAAAGGTATTTTAGAAAAACTTAAAGTTGCCTATGAAAAGTCAGGTATCTCAAATGACGATGAGAGTAAAAGATAACAAAAAGATAAATAAAAATGAATTTAGCATCATTCCAAACCTGACAAAAAAAGTGGCTGATAAGACTATGATGCAACTAGAAAGAGAAGGCGTGTTTGTGTTCCCTAATCATATCCGAAATTCAGAGGATATCACTGATGATCAAATGGTTTTGCAAAGCTTAAATGAATCTTATTTAACAAGTAATATCATGGGATTTTTGGGGATGGGAGATGAACGATTGACAATTCAATCAAGATTTTCTTTCGGAGAAAGAGATTACTTTTTGCAATATATGCTTGAAAAGGTTCTTGATTTTCCTAATGTATTAGAACTTGATACTGATGTAAATCACGTAAATCGGTTATACAGCCTTCTGATGTTTATATTTCCAAATTATTTGAAAACTGCGTTTCGAAAGGGAATATATAAAACATACATCAGGTACAATTACAATGATTGCAATATAAAAGGTGTGATTGATATCGCGACTCATATAAAGAAAAATACACCTTTTTTCGGGAACATCGCATATTACCAGCGGGAGTTTTCTTATGATAACTCAATGATGGAATTAATTCGTCATACAATTGAGTTCATAATAACAAAGCCATTTGGGAATCAATTGCTAAGTAAGGTTAGAGATGAGGTCGATTCAGTTATAGAAGCGACAAATAAGTATGCTATTCATAATAGGAGGAAAGTCATTGATGAAAATAAAAAGCACCCAATTCAACATGCTTACTATCACGAGTACAGGGCATTGCAAACTCTTTGCATTATGATTTTACAATACGAAAAGCATCGAATTGGATCAGGATTTAAACACATTCAGGGTATACTATTTGATGGTGCTTGGCTCTGGGAGCAGTATATGCATAGTGTCATTGCCGATAAGTTTTATCATCCAATGAATAAAGCTGGTGCCGGAGTTCAACAACTCTTTACAAATGCCAATGGGCATAAAGAGGGGCTTATCTACCCTGACTTTATCAGTATTGATAATTGCACAAGGATAATTGCTGATGCAAAGTATAAGCCGATTACGAATATTAGAAACAAGGATTATTTGCAAGTGCTTGCCTACATGTTCAGATTTGGAGCAAAACAAGGTTATTACTTTTATCCGAAAAACGAAAAAGACAGTATCAAAATTTTATATTTGAATCAAGGTTCAACATATGAGCATAATGTAAAGCCCGATAATGATATTTTTCTTGTGAAATGCGGTCTTCATATTCCTAACGAAACCGATGATTATAGTTCATTTAAAAGTGAAATGATAAAAAGTGAATTAGCCTTAAAGTTAGAAATCTATGGCGATCAATCGAATGAATTATCTATTGATTCATAGATTATCAAGCAAATTTACATGATTAGAAGGTGTTGAAAACGTAATGGATTGAGTTTTATTTGATGAGTATTTGATAGATTAACCTTCGGCAACACCCTTGCAAAAAAATTTCAGATAGCCCCTGCGCTATAGATAATATAAACAATATAAACACCACAACCAAACCACCCAAACAAACCCGCTTAAGTCACATATGCAAGAAGAGAGTGGGAGTAGTAAAAAGTTGTTGCTTCGCATTCTTCCTGAATTTCCACCAGAAAATGCGCCGGGGCAGTGTAATAGAATTATATAAATCAATTTGAATCAAAAGAAACCAAAAGACAAAAACAAAAACAACCCACAACCCACAGGAGCCTCCCATGCTAAAACTAACCCACGTAGACAACGGCAAAGCCTTCGACTTCGGTAAAGCCGCAAAGGATTATGCCCTTTATAGAGATATCTATACCGAAAGCTTTTTTCAGACCCTGCTTACCTTCGATATCGGTACGATTGGGCAGGAAGTTCTGGATTTGGGGACGGGGAGCGGAGTTATTCCGCGCTATATGCATAAATACGGTGCGAGATGGACAGGAGCCGATATTTCGCCTGACCAAATTGAAATGGCGAAAGCTTTAACTCGGGAAAAAAATCTCGATATTGAATATTTAGTATGCCCTGCTGATGATATTGCGGCTAAAGATAATACCTTTGATGTTGTAACGGCCTGTCAATGCTTTTGGTACTTTCCGATTAAGACCACTATCCCTGAAATCAAGCGTGTTCTAAAACCGCAGGGTAAATTTGCCATTTTGTCCATGATGGGTTTGCCAAGGGAAAGTGAAATACTGGCGAAATCAGAAGAGCTTGTTTTGAAATTCAACCCTTCATGGAACAGCAGCGATTTTGACAGAAAAAAACCTGAACCGCCTGACTGGTTAGAAAATAACTTTTCCATAATCGCATTGCATGATTATGTTGAAAATGTACCCTTTACTCGTGAGAGTTGGTGCGGGCGGATGAGGGCTTGCCGTGGTGTGGGCGCATCTTTAGCGCCCGACTTAGTTAAACAGTATGATGAAGAACACTACATGGCTTTATGTGAAATAGCCGAAGATACTTTCGAAATCCCTCACCAATTCTTATTCCAAATTTATGAACCGATAAAATAGAATAGCCCTTACACCTCATTCCCGACAACCTGTTCCAGCGTCTGTTGCAAACGTATTGCTTTAACCTCTGAATTAACCGTATAAAGCACCTCAGCAGCCTGCACATGCGAATTATAATTAAACGGTGTCATCGACGAGCAATATGCCCCTGCTCCGCCGATTGCAATCAAGTCACCGATCTCAGGTTCCGCAATTTTTCTCGGAGTACTTAAACCTTCTGCATCAAGGCATTGTGAATCACCGCTTTCACAACATCTGCCCACAAGAACAGCTTGATAATCATCATTAATTACATTGAACTCAGAAGAAAGCAAATCACCTTTCTTCGAAACTACATAAAAAGGATGTCTGGAAGCATAGAAAAGCGGGCGCGCATTAAGTTCCATGCCGCCGTTTAAAACCAAAAAGTTAAACCCTTCATCTCCCGTTTTCTTTTTATCAATAACACTTGTCAGAACAAACCCCGCATTTGCCATGACATAAGTACCGGGTTCGATTTCCGCTTTTAGTTTGCGGGTTGTCCGTCCATAGAATTCCTCGATTTTTTCCTTTATATATGTCCCAAGGCTCACGATATCAGCCGCATATTCATCAGGCATCCGCGCTTCTTTCAGACCGCCGCCGAAACTAATCGTTTCAGCATCGGGAAAATAATTTTCTAAAATAGCAATTTCCAAATCAATATTGCTTTTCCAAACAGAAGAATCAGCCCCTGAACCGATATGTACATGAACATGGTCGAAAATAATCCCATTACTTCTCGCATAATCATTAGCTTTACTGATATCAGATAAATGAATGCCGAAACATGAATACATATCCCCTGTATTGCGGGTTGCCGATTCGCCCGATCCGACACCGGGGT